>JAVHVB010000423.1:0-9022 GCA_032160775.1 Pseudonocardiales bacterium
ACGAGCGGATCCGCGACAGGTTCAACCCGGCGCCCGAGCCGCCCTTGAAGATCAACCCCTCCTCGCGGTACCAGTTCAGGATCGAGTCCATCGTGTCGTCGACGGAGAGGATGAAGCAGGCACTCACCTGCTGCGGCGAGGTCGTGCCGACGTTGAACCAGACCGGGGAGTTGAAGCTGAACACCTGGTGCAGCAGCATCCAGGTGAGCTCGTGCTCAAACAGCTCCGCATCGGCGGCCGAGCCGAAGTACCCGTACTCCTCACCCGCCACCCGGTAGGTCTTGACCACCCGGTCGATGAGCTGGCGCAGCGACCACTCCCGCACGTCGGTGCCCACTGCGCCGCGGAAGTACTTGGTGGTCACGATGTTCGCCGCGTTGACCGACCAGAAATCGGGGAACTCCACGCCGCGCTGCTCGAAGTTGATCGAGCCGTCGCGCCAGTTCGTCATGACGACGTCGCGCCGTTCCCAGCTGACCTCGTCGTAGGGATGCACGCCGTCGGTCGTGTACACCCGCTCCACCCGCAGCCCGTTGGCCGGATGGACCGGCTTGCCCGAGCGCCTCTTGGGCTGCGTGGGGGCAGCTGAGTCGGTCGGACGGGTCACATCGGCCTCGGTCATCTCGCGGGTCCTTCCTGGTGCACTGGAGGGGTGGTAGTGCTGGGTGCAGATGCGCGGTGCTCGCCGCGCAACTCGACGATCGCCTTCTCGAAATCGTCGATGGAGCTGAACGACTGGTACACGCTCGCGAACCGCAGGTAGGCGACCTCGTCGAGCGCGCGGAGCGGGCCGAGGATCGCCAGGCCGACCTCTTCGCTCGGCACCTCCGCGACCCCGGTCGCCCGGACCGCCTCCTCGACGGCCTGCGCGAGCTGGGCGAGCGCGTCCTCGTCGACCGGCCGGCCCTGGCAGGCGCGGCGCACTCCGGTGATCACCTTCGACCGGCTGAACGGTTCGGTGACGCCGCTGCGCTTGATGACCGCGAGGGTCGCCTCTTCGAGCGTGGTGAACCGGCGGCCGCACTCCTGGCAGGCGCGGCGGCGGCGGATGACCTGGCCCTCGTCCTGCTCGCGCGAGTCGATGACGCGGGAGTCCGAGTGACGGCAGTAGGGGCATCGCATCGGTCGGCGCTCCCCTCAGATCGCGTGCGTCTGTGGATAACTTGTTGAGAACTCCAGCTGCGATGTGGACCACACCCACTTGCCTGTGGACCCATATGTGGAGAACTACACCAGTGTAACCCACAACATGTAGGGGTGGACAGTAAAGCCCTGTGACCTGGAACGCAAGTAGGCGACGTCGGCGCGTCGAACGAATTACGGAACGCGGAGCACTTGTCCGGGCACCAGATCCACGCCGGTCAGGCCGTTGCGCTGTTGCAGCGCAGCCACTTCTGCGCGCGGGTCGGCGTCCGGCGCGACGCGGCCGGCGATCGACCACAGCGTGTCGCCCGGCGCGACCGTCACGACGCGGGGTGCCGGCGCGGCCGGCGCGGCCTGCGGCGCGGAGACCCGGGCCAGCCAGATCAGCCCGGCACCGAGGGTGAGTACCGCGGCGGCAAGGACGACCACCCCGCGCCGGGTGAGCCGCCAGCCGACCGGGGCGGGCTCGACGGGCGGGTGCAGCACGCTCACCGACGCCAGCCGGGCGGGCGCGCCGGCCGCATCCGGGTCCGTTGTCCAGGGCTCGGCCGCCCACTGCTCCGCGGCCCACTCGTGGACCGGGATCGAGACGGTCGGGGCGATCTCCATGGCGACCGACATCGGGAACCTCCTGGGTCGAAGCTGACTCAATTTCTTCGAACAACTATTCGATAGAACGTCTATTCGAATGTGTACCAGCGGGCTCTGACAAAAACCAGCCGGAACGGCGTGTCGTTCGAACAAATGTTTGAGTTCGCGCGCCGATCGGGCTAGCGTCTGCCCCGTGCCCAAGGACAACTCCCCCACCGGCCAGGCAGCGCAAACCCGTCGGCCCGGCCGGCCGAAAGTCACCGAATTGCCGGACCCGGTCAGCGGACTGACGCACCGGCAGCAGGCGATCCTGGACGTCATCCGGGAATCGGTCGAGCGCCGCGGCTACCCGCCGAGCATCCGGGAGATCTGTGAGTCCGCGGGGCTCGCATCGACCTCCAGCGTGGCCCACCAGCTGTCCATGCTCGAGCGCAAGGGCTACTTGCGCCGCGACCCGAACCGGCCCCGCGCGGTCGACGTACGCACCGGGTCGGCGAAGCCCCGGCCCGCCGGCAGCCCCGTCCCGAAGGCCGCCCGCCGGGCGCTGGCCGTGTCCGACGACGCACCCCGGGGCGACGCGCCGGTGTTCGTCCCGCTCGTGGGCCGGATCGCGGCCGGCGGGCCGATTCTCGCCGAGCAGATGATCGAGGACGTCCTGCCGCTGCCCAAGTCACTCGTCGGCGAAGGCACCCTGTTCATGGTCAAGGTGGTCGGCGACTCGATGATCGACGCCGCGATCACCGACGGCGACTGGGTGGTCGTCCGGCAACAGCAGGACGCCGACAGCGGCGACATCATCGCGGCGATGATCGACGGCGAGGCCACCGTGAAGACCCTGCAGCGCAAGGACGGTCACGTCTGGCTGCTGCCGCACAACGCGGCGTACGCCCCGATCGACGGCGACGAGGCGACCGTGCTGGGCAAGGTCGTGTCGGTTCTGCGGCGCATTCCGTAGGCACGCCTTCCCGTCGGCCGGAGTTGATCTCCGGCCCGGGTTTGCACCAGCTCTGACAGCGGGCGGGCCGGGTTGGTCTAGGAGCGGCTGTTCGGGCTCGGCGACGGCCGTGGCCGGCTCGGCTGTGCCTCGGCCGCCGGGACGTCGCGCTTCACGACGGCGGCGGGCGGCAGCGCGCGCGGCTCGCCGGCTTCCTGCTCGGCGTCGGCACGCGCCTGCTCGCGGGCCTTGTCGTCCTCGCCCATGCCCTTGATCTCGGTCTTGAAGACGCGCAGCGACCGGCCCAGCGAGCGCGCCGCGTCCGGCAGCTTCTTGTAGCCGAACAGCACGAGCGCCAAGAGCACGACGACGACCCAGTGCCACGGAGCGTCCCAACCACCCATGCCGAGGATCCTACGCCGAGCTCGCCCGGATCAGCCGACAGCGGCAGAGGTGAAGGGCCGCAACTGGTCGGCCAGTGCGCGGCCGACCCGCGCCCGGATCAGTGTGCCGGCGCCGGTGTGCTCGGTGGCCAGGACCTCGGCCTCGTCGTGCACCCGGGTGACCAGGTCGCCCCGCGTGTAGGGCACCAGCACCGTGATCTCGATGTCCGGGCGCGGCAGGTGCGCCTCGACAAGGCTGCGCAGCTCCTCGAGCCCGGCCCCGGTTCGCGCCGACACGAACAGCGCGTCGGGGGCGAGCCCACGCAGCCGCAGCAGCGTCTCGGGTTCGGCGGCGTCGACCTTGTTGAACACGAGTTGTTCCGGGACGGCGGCGGCGTCGATGTCGGCCAGCACCTCGCGCACCGCGCGGATCTGCGCCTCGGGATCGGCGTCGGCGGCGTCGACGACGTGCAGGATCAGGTCCGCCTCGGCCACCTCCTCCAGCGTCGAGCGGAACGCCTCGATGAGCTGGGTGGGCAGATGCCGGACGAACCCGACGGTGTCGGCCAGCGTGTACGGCCGGCCGTCGGCGGCCTCGCACCGGCGCACGGTGGGGTCCAGGGTGGCGAACAGCGCGTTCTCGACGAGCACTCCGGCATCGGTCAGCCGGTTGAGCAGCGAGGACTTGCCGGCGTTCGTGTAGCCGGCCAGCACCACGCTCGGCACCTCGTTCTGGGTGCGCCGCGCGCGCTTGACGTCGCGCGCGGTCTTCATCGAGGCCAGCTCCCGGCGCAGCTTCGCCATCCGGGTGTTGATCCGGCGCCGGTCGATCTCGATCTTGGTCTCGCCCGGCCCACGGCCGCCGATGCCGAGACCGCCGGCCGCCCGACCGCCGACCTGCCGAGACAGCGACTCGCCCCAGCCGCGCAGCCGCGGCAGCAGGTACTGCATCTGGGCCAGCTCGACCTGCGCCTTGCCCTCCTTGGAGCGGGCGTGCTGGGCGAAGATGTCGAGGATCAACGCGGTGCGGTCGACGACCTTGACCTTCGTGACCGACTCGAGCTGCCGCAGCTGGCCCGGCGTCAGCTCGCCGTCGCAGATCACCGTGTCCGCGCCGTGCTCGAGCACGATGTCGCGCAGCTCCTTCGCCTTGCCGGAGCCGATGTAGGTGGCCGGGTCGGGCCGGTCGCGGCGCTGGATGAGCCCGGCCAGCACTTCCGAGCCGGCCGTCTCGGCCAGCCGGGCCAGCTCGACGAGCGAGTTCTCCGCCTCGACGAGGGTCCCGCTCGTCCAGACGCCGACGAGGACGACCCGCTCGAGCCGCAGCTGCCGGTACTCGACCTCGGTGATGTCCTCGAGTTCGGTGGACAGGCCGGCGACCCGGCGCAGCGCTTGGCGCTCCTCGAGTTCGTAGTCCCCGGTGCCGCCGTCGTCGTTCGCGCGCGGGCCGGCCGGGGAGTCGTCGCCGGTGTACGGCGCATCCAGTTCACTCATGTCACATCCATCGTGACACGGATCCGCCATCGGGTTAGCGGAATCGCTACGGGCCGAATCCCGGGTCACGACCCGCGAGCCACTCGGGGTCGACGTCGATCGTCGCGACCAGCACGGCTGGTCCGGTCAGCTCGACACCGCCGTCGGGGTGCCAGACGACCTCGCACGTGCCACCGGGGATGTCGACCTGCCACGGCTCGCCGTCGGCACCGACACCGTCGGCGTCCGCAGCAGCGACCGCCGCCGCGCAGATGCCGGTGCCGCACGAGCGGGTCTCGCCGACACCACGTTCGTGCACGCGCATCTGCAGCCGACGCGGGCCGCTGCGTACGACGAACTCGACATTCTGGCCGTTCGGCAACGCGGGGTGCACGATCGGCGCGGTGCGCAGGTCGAGCGCGGCAAGTTCCTCGACCGAGCCCACCGGCACCACGACGTGCGGGTTCGGCATCTCGACGAGCGTGCCGGCGGTCGCCGGAAGCGAGGCGGCGGTGGCGACCGGCCGGTCGGCAAGGAGCCGGGGCAGACCCATATGCACAGTGACGTTCCCGTCCCCGCAGGCCCGCGCGCGTCGGATCCCGCCGCGTGTCGCCACCGCCGCATCACTTTCAACGAGGCCGGAGGCAATGAGATACCGAAGAAAGACACGAATCCCGTTGCCGCACATCTCGGCGACGCTGCCGTCGGCGTTGCGGTAGTCCATGAAGAAGGGCGCCTCGTGGGCGAACTCCTTGGATTCCGGGTCGTTCTCGGACCGGACGACGCGCAGGACGCCGTCCGCGCCGATGCCCGCGTGCCGGTCGCACAGGGCGCGGACGAGATCGGGCCGCAGATCGATCGCGCCGTCGAGGTCGGGCAGCACGAGGAAGTCGTTCTCCGTCCCGTGCCCCTTCACCAACCTCATCTGACCAACTCTTCCGCGAGAATCCTGGTCCGCGAAGCGGCGGTGAGCGTTCACACCACTTCTCCCAAGTCGAGGGTACTGACAGCCGCGCCGAGCAGATCCGGACTCGCGCCGTCCAGCCAGTGGATCCGCGGGTCCCGGCGGAACCAGGAGCGCTGTCTGCGGACGAACCGGGTGGTCGCCCGCACGGTCTGCGCGATCGCCTCGTCGAGGTCTCCGACGACGGTGCCCGCGTCGTCGAGCACCGCGAGCAGCTGCGCGTAGCCGAGCGCCTTGCCCGCTGTCGGGCTGGCCCGCAGTCCGCGCGGCAGCAGCGCGCGGATCTCGTCGAGCAGGCCGAGCTCCATCATCCGGTGCACCCGCCGGGCGACCCGCTCGTCCAGGTCGGCGCGGTCGAGGCCGATCTGCACCGCGTCGTACACCGACTCGAAGCCGGGCATCCGGGCGGTGAACGGGCGGCCGGTGAGTTCGATGACCTCCAGGGCCCGGACGATGCGGCGGCCGTTGCTGGGCAGGATCGCCGCTGCGGCGAGCGGATCCTGCTCGGCCAGCCGCGCATGCAGGGCCGCCGAGCCGCCCTCGGCGAGCTCAGCCTCGAGCCGACGCCGGATCGGCGGTGACTCGCCGGGGAACTCGAGGTGATCGAGCGCGCCGCGCAGGTACAGGCCGGACCCGCCCACGAGGATCGGCACCCGGCCACGGTCCTGGATCGCGGCGATCGCGAGCCGGGCGAGCACCTGATACTCGGCGACGGCCGCGGATTTGCCCAACGGCCAGATGTCGAGCAGATGGTGCTCCACGCCGCCCCGTTCGGCCACCGGCAACTTCGCCGTACCGATGTCCATCCCGGCGTACAGCTGCATCGAGTCGGCGTTGATCACCTCGCCGTCCAGCCGCTGCGCGAGCGCGACTGCGAGCTCGGACTTGCCGGTCGCCGTGGGGCCGACGATCGCGATGACGCGGCCGTCAGACACCGCGCGTCCACGCCGCGACGAAGTACCCCACGCCGTACGGCGCGGCCTCGTAGAGCAGCTCGGCGTCCCAGAGAGGCCCCTCGAGCATCCCCGCCGCGGCATCCCAGACGCGGGTGCCGGCGGCGAGCAGCTGCTCGCCGACCTCGATGCTCGGGGACGGGTGCAGTCGATCGGCCTCGCCGGAACGCAACGCCGCCACGATCCACCCGTCGAACGCCGCTGCCCGCTCGTCGAAGTAGCCGGGTGCCGTCGTGCTCCGCCGGGCGCTGCCGTCGCCCATGACGATCAGCGCACGGGGTCGGTCATCGCTGGGCTCGAGCCGCGCAGGCTCACCGTCGTCGGTCGTTCCGACGCTCCAGCCCGTCGCGCCGCAGTTCGGCCCGAGCGCGTCGTTCAGCAGCCAGGCGCCGATCGTCAGGGACAGCGGGAGCTCGACCGGGCCCGGCTCGTCCGAGCCGAGCGGGATCTCCACCGGCACGCCGTAGGGCGCCAGCGAACCGCGGGCCGTCGAAGGATGCTGCTGCCACCGGGTTCCCGACCCGAGGACGAGGATCTCGTCGGCGGCCGCCGCGGCGCGCCGGATCGCGGTCCGGCAGGCGGCGCGCAGGTCGGCCAGCTCGCCCGCCGCGCCCTGCGCGACCTCGGGCACGAGTAGCGGTGGATGCGGGCAGAACGCCACCGCGCGGATCACCCGCGCACACTAGCGCCCGTGCCGGGTACTGGCCGATCGTGTCTAATGCTCTGTCATGGGCTCGGAGTGGGGTCGGATCGCCGACGACGGCACGGTGTATGTCCGCACCGCTGACGGCGAGCGGGCGATCGGATCGTGGCAGGCCGGCGACCAGGCGGCCGGGCTGGCGTTCTACGAGCTGCGCTACCAGGACCTCGCGGCCGAGATCCAGCTGCTGGAGAAGCGGCTCGAGTCCGGCGCGGGCGACCCGACGGGCACCCACACCTCGGCGGTAGCCCTGAAAGAGCGGCTCTCCAGCGCCGCTGTGATCGGCGACCTCGCCGCCCTGGACACCCGGTTGGACGCGATCCTCGCCGCCGCGGACGCGAAGGCCGGCGCCGCTGCGGCGGCGCGCGAGCAGGCGCGCGCCGACGCAGTCACCGCGAAGGAGGCCCTCGTCGCCGAGGCCGAGCAAATTGCCGAGTCCGCCACCTCGTGGAAGGCCTCGGGCGACCGGCTGCGCGCGATCGTCGACGAGTGGCGCCAGATCAAGGGCGTCGACCGCAAGACCGACGACGCCCTGTGGAAGCGGTTCGCCGCGGCGCGGGACGCCTTCGGCCGGCGGCGCGGACAGCACTTCGCGCAGCTCGATGTCGAGCGGGGCACGGTCAAGGAGACCAAGGAGCGCCTGATCGCGCGTGCCGAGGAACTGTCCGAGTCCTCGGACTGGAAGGAAACGACCGCGGCCATGCGCGACCTGATGGCCGAGTGGAAGGCCGCCGGCCGGGCCGGCCGGGACGCCGAGGACGCCCTGTGGACGAAGTTCCGGGCCGCGCAGGACGCCTTCTTCGCCCGCCGGGCCAGCACCTTCGCCGAGCGGGACGCCGAGCAGCTGACGAACCAGAAGCAGAAGGAAGAAGTCATCGCGCGGGCCGAGGCGCTCGAACTGGCCGATCCCAAGGCCGCGCAGAGCGCGCTGCGTGACCTGCAGGTGCAGTACGACGGCATCGGGCATGTGCCCCGCGACGCGATGCGCCGCCTGGACGACAGGATGCGCGCCGCCGAACAGCGGGTGCGCGACGCGGTCGACGCGGAGTGGCGGCAGTCCAGCACCGACTCGAACCCGTTCCTCGCCGCCATGCGAGAACGGCTCGCCGAGGCCGAGCAGAAGCTGGAGCGGGCCCGCAAGTCCGGCGACGCGGCGCGGATCCAGAAGGCGGAGCAGGAAGTGGAACAGCGTCGCTCCCTGCTGCCCGGCTGAGTTCGTCCCCCTATCATTCGGCCATGAGTTTCCGGCCACGCGTGCTGCACGACGCGGCGGTACGCCACACCGACCCGCAAGCCGTCGTCGAGGCGTTTCTGGGCGCGCTCGCCGCGGGTGACGTGGACACCGCGAATGAGCTGCTCGACGAACACGTCACCTACGTCAACGTGGGTTTCCCGGCCGTCCGCGGGCGGCGCCGGACCAGCGGGTTCACGCGCCCGCTGGCCCGTCCGGGCGTCTCGTTGGAGGTCTACCTGCACGCGATCGCGGCCAACGGCAGCACAGTGCTGACCGAGCGCACCGACGTGCTGAGCGTCGGCCCGTGCCGCCTCCAGTTCTGGGTCACCGGCCGGTTCGACGTGCAGGACGGGCGGATCACGCTGTGGCGGGACTCGTTCGACTACCTCGACATGGCCCGTGCCCTTGTCCGCGGCCTGCTCGGCGTGGTCATCCCGCCGCTGCGGCCGGCTGCTCCGGGATCGGCCGACGTCGCGCCCGGCCGGCACTGATCACCCGGGCCGCGAGCCGATCGTCAACAGCTGCTGCTTCGGCGCGGCATGCGCCGGCTCGGCCGCGCCGCGCCACGGCCGCCGCGTCTTGACGCCGCCGTCGGCCACGAGATGGTGCGGCGCGGCATAGGTCACGTCGGCGGTGACGAGGTCGCC
>JAVHVB010000424.1:0-16668 GCA_032160775.1 Pseudonocardiales bacterium
CGGCTACCTGGCGGCGGTGCTGGTGGTGCTGTCGCCGGTGCACGCGCTGGCCTTCGTCGCGGTGGACCAGGCGGTGTTCGGCGTCTACATGGGCTGTTCGTTCGCGCCCAACCACAAGGGCATGCAGATCATCGCCGCCGACGAGAAGGTGGACTATCTGCGGCGCCAGGTGCTGACCTCGCGCAACGTGCGCGGCAACTGGTTCGTCGACCAACTGCTCGGCGGGCTGAACTACCAGATCGAGCACCACCTGTTCCCGAGCATGCCGCGCGGGAACCTGCGACGGGCGCAGAAGCTTGTCCGGGACTACTGCGCGCAGCACCGGATCGCGTACACCGAAACCGGCCTGATCAGGTCGTATTCGATGGCGTTGAGCTATTTGCACTCGCTCGGCGAACCCCTGCGCGCCGCACGGGTCGCCGCCGACAAGACCTGATTGCGCCTCAGTGGCGAACACACGTTCGCCCGACCGGTATGCTTGTCGGTATCAGTTCGTTGATTTCCTGCCGCGAGCTGTCCGCGCGTCGTAGCACCTAGCACCTGCTCCGCGTGTAACCGGCCGAAATTCATCGGATACCCGGTTGTCGGCGGGACACCCGCACAGATAGTGACTTCCTTGTCTTCATTTACCGCTCTGGGCGTGCCCGCACGCCTGAGCACCGTCCTGACCACCATCGACATCGACACCCCGACCCCCATCCAGCACGCGACGCTGCCGGACGCCCTCGCCGGGCGTGACATCCTCGGCCGCGGGCGCACCGGGTCGGGCAAGACCCTGGCGTTCCTGCTGCCCGTGGTCGCCCGGCTGTCCGGCGGCTCGCGCCCCCGCGCCGGCGCGCCGCGCGCCCTGATCCTTGCGCCCACCCGTGAACTGGCCGGCCAGATCGACGCGGCGCTGCAGCCGCTGGCCAAGGCGGCCGGCCTGACGTCATGCACGGTTTTCGGCGGCGTCTCACAACACCCGCAGGTCACCGCGTTCAAGCGCGGCGTGGATATCGTCGTGGCCTGCCCCGGCCGGCTCGAGGACCTGATCAAGCAGCGTGTCTGCTCGCTGGATCGGGTCGAGATCACCGTGCTCGACGAGGCCGATCACATGGCCGACCTCGGCTTCCTGCCGGCGGTGCGCCGCATCCTGGCGCAGACCCCGGCCGGCGGCCAGCGGATGCTGTTCTCGGCGACCCTGGACCGCGCCATCGACGGGCTGGTCCGCCAGTTCCTCAGCAACCCGGCGGTCCACGAGGCCGATTCCGCCCAATCGCCCGTGAGCACGATGGCCCACCACGTCCTGCACATCGAGCGGGAGAACCGGCTGCCGATCCTCGTCGACCTGACCAGCGCACCCGGCCGCACCCTCGTATTTACCCGGACCAAGCACGGCGCGAAGGCGCTGGCCCGACAGCTCAACAGCCGCGGCATCCAAGCGGTCGAGTTGCACGGGAACTTGGGCCAGAACGCCCGCACGCGCAACCTGGACGATTTCCACGCCGGTCGCGCCGAGACGCTGGTGGCCACCGACATCGCCGCGCGCGGAATCCACGTCGACGACATCGCCCTGGTGATCCACGCCGACCCGCCGGCCGACCACAAGGCCTACCTGCACCGCTCCGGGCGCACTGCCCGCGCCGGCCAGTCCGGCACGGTCGTCACGCTGATGACCAACGAGCAGGTGCGCGAGGTCAAGGCGCTGACCCGCGCCGCCGGCATCGCCCCGACGACGACGCGGGTCGCATCGACCGAGCACGCGGTGCTGACTCAGCTCGCTCCGGGCACCCGGGCGACCGGGCGCGTCCCTGCTCCTGCCCCCATTGCGGTCGCGCGCGGCCCGGTTCGCACCGCCGCCGCGCCGCAGCGTCAGCCTCGTGGCGGAGCGCAGCGCAGGCCGCAGCGAAGCAGCCGCGGCCGTTCGCGGCGCCCGGCCGCCTGACACCCCGTCCCTAGCCTTCGAGTTCGTCCGCGTCGGCCTTCGCCGCCTCGGTGTCGGTCGCGGCCCCGTCCGCTTCGCGCTCGAAGACATCGGCCTGCTGATGCTGGCTGTCGGTCTGCTGGGCGACCTGCGCCACCATCTCGTCGTCGGTGACACCGTCGCCGGCCTGCTTGGTGCGGTCCTCGTCCACCGTGTTCGCTCCTGTCGTGGTGTGGGTTCCCGTGCGTGGGTTTTCGTGCGTAGTACCCCGGACGCCCGCAGCCGAACCGTCGGGCGGCCCGTTCGTACATACCCTCGGGGGGTATAGTGGAGGCATGGCGAGCAAGGCGTACGCAGTCACCGGAATGACCTGCGATCACTGCGCGCACGCAGTGTCCGAGGAGCTCGGCGCGCTGGACGGCGTCACCGGCGTCGCGGTGCAGCTCGACGCAGGCGGCACGTCGACCGTGCTCGTCACCAGTGCCGCGCCACTCGCCGACGAGGCGATCGCGGCTGCCCTCGACGAGGCCGGCGACTACCGCCTCGGTTGAGATGGCCGAGCACACGGACACCCGCGCCGTCGATCTGACGATCGGCGGAATGACGTGTGCCTCGTGCGCCGCCCGGGTCGAGAAGAAGCTCAACCGGCTCGACGGGGTCACCGCCACCGTCAACTTCGCCACCGAACGGGCGCACGTCGTCGCTCCGCCGACGGTGACCGTCGCGGAGCTCGTCGGCACCGTCGAGAAGACCGGCTACACCGCGACACCTGCAGCCGATGTGGACGACGACGACGGGCGCTCGATGCTGCGCCGGCTGCTCACCAGCGCCGCGCTGACCGTGCCCGTCCTCGCGCTGTCGATGGCGCCGCCGCTGCAGTTCCGCTACTGGCAGTGGCTCGTGCTCGCGCTCGCCACCCCTGTCGCCGTCTGGGGAGCGTGGCCGTTCCACCGCGCCGCGTGGACCAATCTGCGGCACCGCGCCACGACGATGGACACCCTCGTGTCGCTCGGGGTCGTGGTGGCTTTCGCGTGGTCGCTGTGGGCACTCTTCCTCGGCGACGCCGGCGAGCCGGGCATGCGGATGCGGTTCTCGTTCGCCGCCTCGGGCGCGGACGAGATCTACTTCGAAGTCGTCGCCGCCGTCACCACCTTCTTGCTGGCCGGCCGTTACGCCGAGGCCCGCGCCAAGCGGCGCTCCGGCGCGGCCCTGCGCGCGCTGCTCGATCTCGGTGCGAAGGACGTCGCCGTGTTACGCGACGGCGTCGAGGTGCGGATCCCGGTCGGGCAGCTGGCCGTCGGCGACTCGTTCGTCGTCCGGCCCGGCGAAAAGGTGGCGACCGACGGCGCGGTCGTCACCGGTAGCTCGGCCATCGACGCCTCGCTGGTGAGCGGCGAGTCGGTGCCGGTGGAGGTCGGCCCCGGTGATCTCGTCGTCGGCGCAACGGTCAACGCCGGCGGGCGACTCGTCGTGCGGGCGACCAGGGTGGGCGGGGACACCCAGCTCGCCCAGATGGCGCGGCTCGTCGAACAGGCTCAGCAGGGCAAGGCGCAGGTGCAGCGGCTCGCCGACCGCATCTCGGCGGTGTTCGTCCCGGCCGTGCTCGTCCTCGCCGCCGCCACTTTCAGCGCCTGGCTGGCAACCGGCGCCGCCGCCTCCGACGCTTTCACCGCGGCAGTGTCGGTCCTGATCATCGCCTGCCCGTGCGCCCTGGGACTGGCGACGCCGACCGCGCTGATGGTCGGCACCGGTCGCGGGGCGCAACTCGGCATCCTCATCAAGGGCCCGGAGATGCTGGAGAACACCCGCCGGGTGGACACGGTCGTCCTGGACAAGACCGGCACGGTGACCAACGGTGCCATGACGCTGCGCGCGGTCGTCGGCGAAGAACCGGACGAGGTGCTGCGCGTCGCCGGGGCGACAGAGGCCGCGAGCGAGCACCCGGTGGCGGCGGCGCTCGCCGCCGCGGCGCGGGAGCGGTTCGGCGCGCTGCCGCCCGTCAGCCAGTTCGCGGCGTTGCCGGGCGAGGGCGTCCAGGGCGTCGTCGAAGGACGCGCGGTGCTCGTCGGCCGGCGCAGCCTGCTCGCGCAGCGGGGACTGGCGCCCGACGAGCGGCTCGGCGCCTCCCTCACGGCCGCGGAGGCCGCGGGGCGGACGCCCGTGCTCGTGGCGTGGGACGGCGCCGTGCGCGGCGTGCTGGACGTCGGCGACACCGTGCGACCGACCAGCGCCGAGGCGGTGCGCGAACTGCGGGCGCTGGGGCTGCACCCGGTGCTGCTGACCGGCGACAATGCGCGCGCCGCACACGCCGTCGCAGCTCAGGTCGGCATCGACGAGGTCGTCGCCGAGGTGCTGCCGGCCGGCAAGGTGGCACAGATCGCGCGGCTGCAGGACGCCGGCCGAGTGGTCGCGATGGTGGGCGACGGCGTCAACGACGCCGCGGCGCTCGCCAGCGCCGATCTCGGCATCGCGATGGGCAGCGGCACCGACGTCGCGATCGAGGCGTCGGACCTGACGCTGCTGCGCGCCGACCTGCGGGCGGCGGCGACGGCGATCCGGCTCTCGAGGGCCACGCTGCGCACGATCAAGGGCAACCTGGTGTGGGCATTCGGCTACAACGTGGCCGCGCTGCCGCTGGCCGCGGCCGGGCTGCTGAACCCGCTCATCGCCGGGGCGGCAATGGCGGCCAGCTCGGTGTTCGTGGTGACGAACAGCCTGCGCCTGCGCCGCTTCCGCTGACCTCTCTTGCCCGCCCGGCCGTTCTCCCGCGAGTGGGCTACTGCCGCGCGAGTGGGCTGCCACAGCGGCCCATTCGCGCCGCAACGGCCCACTCGCGGAAATCAGCGAATGTGAGCTGTTGCGCAGTTCGCCGTGTCGCTACCGCCGCCCTGGGTACCTGGACGGGAACATAGACCCGGACATAGGTGTGGGGCCCTGTCATGTATGAGATGACAGGGCCCCACGTTTTCGTCGAACCGCCTCGCGGATCCAGAGACCCGCCGGCTTGCCCGGCGACCGACCGGACCCGCTTTGCCGACCTCCGAAGAGGCCCGCTGCGCCGATCCAACCGGTTGGTCAGGCCGTACGCCCGATCCGAAAACCGGACGCCGTACCCAACCTCCGACTGCTCTCCAGGTGCGATCCGAAGATCGACCCTTCCTTCAGTCGGGGTGATCACGCCGCTCTACCGTTCCGAAGAACGATCAGCCTCTCGCGATCGGTGACCGCGCCGCTCTGCCGATCCGAAGATCAACCAGCTTCCACGATCTGGTCTCACCGCCTTGCGATCCGAAGATCGCCGGCCTGATCGACCTCGGTCGAACCACCTCGTCGCTCCGAAGAACGACCGGCCCGATTCGACCAACCACCCGCTTTGAGTTCCTACCGGAGTCCGTCGGTTTCCCGTCGGATCCGGCTGTCGAGGTCTCCCCCGACTCAGGTCCTCCGCGCTGCGATGGGAGATTTCTACAGACCGCAGCGCACCCCCGCAAGAGCAAATTTCAAGATCTTTTCGTCGTCCACAGATAACCGGTAGTTATCCCAAGGCTGGCCGAGTTGTACACCGGCTCGTCCACATGTTCATCCCCGAACTGTGGAGAACTCTGGCGATTTCAGAGTGCTGCCGCGACCCGGGTGCCCTGGTCGATCGCGCGTTTCGCGTCCAACTCGGCAGCGACGTCGGCGCCACCGATGAGATGCACCGAGACGCCCGCTGCCTGGAGGTCCTCGACCAACTCCCGGCGCGGCTCCTGGCCGGCGCAGATCACGACGTCGTCGACCTGGAGCACCCGCGGCATGGTGCCGGCCTTGCTGCCGACGGTGATGTGCAGGCCGCGATCGTCGATCAGCTCGTAACTGACGCCGCGGATCATCTCGACGCCCTTGGCCTGCAACGACGCGCGGTGCACCCATCCGCTCGTCTTGCCCAGACCCGCGCCGACCTTCGAGCTCTTCCGCTGCAGCAGGTACACCGTGCGCGGCGACTTCGTCGGCGCCGGCGTGGTCAGTCCGCCGCGCTCGACGGCTGGGTCGGTGACCCCCCACTCGCTCATCCACTCGGCCGGCGCGGCCGGGACGCCGTCGTGCGGGCCGGCGTGGGCCAGGAACTCGCTCACGTCGAAGCCGATGCCGCCGGCGCCGACGACCGCCACTCGCTCGCCGACGGTCACCGCACCGGTAATGACGTCGGCGTAGGTGTGCACGTTCGGCCGGTCCATGCCGGGAATGTCGACCACGCGCGGGGTGACGCCCGTCGCGAGGACGACCTCGTCCCAGCCGCCGTCACGCAACTCCGCCGCGGTGACCGGGTGCGACAGGTGCACCTTGACGCCCGTGACCTCGAGCCGGCGGGTGAAGTAGCGCAGCGTCTCGGCGAACTCCTCCTTGCCCGGGATGCGCCGGGCGAGCTGGAACTGCCCACCGATCTCGTCGGCCGCCTCGAACAGCTCGACCGAGTGCCCGCGTTCGGCGGCAGTCACCGCGGCAGCAAGCCCAGCGGGGCCGGCCCCGACGACGGCGACCCGCAAGCTGTGCCGGGTGGGCTGCAGCGTCAGCACGGTTTCGTGCGCGGCGCGCGGGTTGACCAGGCAGCTCGCGATCTTCTTCTGGAAAGTGTGGTCGAGGCAGGCCTGGTTGCACCCGATGCAGGTGTTGATCTCGTCGCTGCGGTCTGCCGCCGCCTTGGCGACCCAGTCCGCATCGGCGAGGAACGGGCGGGCCATCGAAATGAGGTCGGCGTCGCCGCGCGCGAGGATCTCCTCGGCCGTCTCGGGCATGTTGATCCGGTTCGAGGCGATGACCGGGATCGAGACCTCGGGACGCAGCTTGCCGGTCACCCACGTGAACGCCGCCCGCGGCACCGAGGTGACGATCGTGGGCACCCGCGCCTCGTGCCAGCCGATCCCGGTGTTGATCATCGTCGCGCCGGCCGACTCGATCTCCTTGGCGAGCGCCGTGGTCTCGTCCCACGTCTGGCCGCCGTCGACGAGGTCGAGCAGCGACATCCGGTAGACGACGATGAAGTCGTCGCCGACCGCCGCGCGGGTCTTCCGGACGATCTCGACGGGGAACCGGCGGCGCTTCTCAGCCGTGCCGCCCCACTCGTCGCGCCGCTTGTTCACCCGTTGGGCCAGGAACTGGTTGATCAGGTAGCCCTCGGAGCCCATGATCTCGACACCGTCATAGCCCGCGCGGCGGGCCAGCTCGGCCGAGTGCGCGAAGTCGTCGATGGTCGCGCGCACCTCGCGACCGCTCAGCTCGCGCGCGCCGAACGGCGTGATCGGGGACTTCGACCGGGACGCGCTCGCGCTCAGCGGGTGGTAGGAGTAGCGGCCCGCGTGCAGGATCTGCAGCGCGATGCGCCCGCCGTTGTCGTGCACGGCATCGGTGATCTCCCGGTGCCGGTCGGCCTCGCGGGCCGAGGTCAGCTTGCCGGCCATCGGCAGCAACCAGCCGGTGCGGTTCGGCGCGAACCCGCCGGTGACGATCAGCGCCACCCCGCCCCGCGCCCGTTCGGCGTAGAACTCGGCGAGCCGGGACAGGTGCTTGGGCCGGTCCTCGAGCCCGACGTGCATCGAGCCCATCACCACCCGGTTCGGCAGCGTGGTGTAGCCGAGATCGAGCGGCGCGAGCAGGTGGGGGTAGCGCGTCATGGCCGGTCCTCCGGAGTGGGGCGGGGTGCCAGCGCGGCGATGACCTCGTCGAACCAGTCGATCATTCCGCGTTCCAGGCTGATCCCGCCGCGCAGGACCAGCCACTGGTGCAGCCGGTGCCCGGTGAGGGCGGCCGGGTCGGGAAACTCGCGCTTCTCGTTGGCGAGGTAGAAGTCGAGCCGGTCGGCGTGCGTCGCGCGGTGCCGGCGAACTTCCTCGGCCACGGCCGCCGGGTCGCCGAAGGACGCGCCGCGGATCTTCACTGCGAGGTCGGAGCGGGCCGCCTCGGCTTCGGCCGGACGGGCGATCCATTGGGCCAGCTCGCCCCGTCCGAGCGCGGTGATGTCGTAGACCTTCTTGTCCGGACGGCCCTCCTGCGCGACGTGTGTCGCGGAGATCCAGCCGTTGCCCTCCATCCGGGCGAGCACCTTGTAGACCTGCTGGTGGGTCGCGGTCCAGAACCGCCCGATCGACTTGTCGAAGCGCCGGGCGAGGTCGTAGCCGGTGCTCGCCCGCTCGGCGAGCGACACCAGGATCGCGTGCTCCAAAGCCACGCGCCGCAGCCTAGCTATGCAACTAGTTGCACTGCAAGTCGGCGAGCCCTTTCGTTGCACCCGTCCGCGGGGTTATCTCGGCGAGATAGCCCCGGCTACGAATGCAAACCGGATTCATTGGCGAGCGGGTGGTGGGCGGAGGTTGCCGGCGATCAGCGCGGCGATCCCGAGCAACACGGCGACGACGGTCAGCGCGCGCAGCACGGTGATGTGCTGGCCGAGGAAGCCGATCAACGGGGGCCCGGTCAGGAAGGCGCAGTACCCGATCGAGGAGATGACGCTGACCCGCGACGCTGCGCGCTGCGGGTCGTCGGCCCCTGCGCTCATGCCCAGCGGGAAGCCGAGCGACACCCCCATGCCCCACAACGCGGTGCCGACGAAGGCGAGCGGGGTCGCCGACTTGCCGAACACGAACAGGAGCAGTCCGGCGAGCGCGAGCCCGGTGAGCGCCCGCACCACCGGCACTCGCCCGTACCGGTCGAGCAGTGCCGGGCCGACCCATCGGGCGACTGTCATCGCGGTCAGGAAGGTCGCGAAGGCCAGCGTTCCGACGACGGCCGACCCGCCGTAGCCGTCGATGACGGCGACGCTGGTCCAGTCGTTCGCGGTGCCCTCGGCGAACGCGAAGGCGAGGACGAACACCCCGATCAGCAGGGTGCGCCGCTCCGTCCAGGCGGCGAAGTGGCCGACCTCGTCGGTCGGCACGGCGTCGTCGCCGGGTTCGCCCGGCCCGTCCGGCTCGTCGGCCAGGAAGGCACGCGCGGCCAGTGGAACCGTCGCCGTGATGAGCCCGGCGACCGCGAGCAGGTGCCCGGTCACCGGGACGCCGCCGGCGACCATTGCGGCGCCGAGGAGCGCGCCGGCGACCGTGCCCACGCTGAACCCCGCGTGGAAGCGCGGCATGATCGACCGGCCGAGGTGCCGTTCGACGACGGCGGCGTGCACATTCATGGCGACGTCCCACGCACCGTTGGCGAAGCCCAGCAGGAACAGGCCGAGCACGACCGGCACGACGCCGACCAGGTAGCCGGCTGCCGCCACGCCGAGGCCCACGGTGAGCAGCAGGGCCATGGCGACCACCGTGCGTCGGGACCCGAGCCGGTGGATGACCGGCCCGGACAGCGGCAGCGCGATCAGTGACCCGCCGGCGATCGAGAGCAGGACGAGGCCGAGCTCGGACGGGCTCAGGTGCAGCCGGTCGCGCACCTGCGGGATCCGCGACGCCCAGCTCGCGAACGCGAAGCCGGCGCCGATGAACGCGACGTAGGTAGCGCGCACGGCGCCGCGCAGTTGTACGTCCGGCGCGGCCTCGCTGTAAGCGCTCACGGTTGCCCGACGCTACACACCCGCACGCCGCCACTTGCATGCCCGCGATCGCGATGGCGACCGGCAAATTCGATCGGCGCAGCAGACCGGCGAAGGCCAGACTGCTGGCATGGCCATCACCCGTTCCGAGCTCGACGAGGCCGTCACACTCGTCCGCCGCACCCTGCCCGCGACGCCCGCCTATCGGTGGCCGCTGCTCTGCCAGGACTTCGGCGCCGACGTCTGGGTCAAGCACGAGAACCACCTGCCGGTGGGCGCGTTCAAGGTGCGCGGTGGCGTCGTGTTCGTCGAGCGACTGCTTCGCCGGCGGCCGGACGCCGGTGGCCTCATCGCCGCGACCACCGGCAACCACGGGCAGAGCGTGGCCTTCGCCGGCTCCGCGGTCGGGTTGCCGGTGACGATCGTCGTGCCGCACGGCAGCAACCCGGACAAGAACGCCGCGATGCGCAGTCTCGGCGCGCAGGTGGTCGAGTACGGCCACGACTACCAGGCGTCGCGCGAGCACGCGGAGGGCCTCGCCGCGGCCGATCCGGGCCTCGAGATGGTGCCGCCGTTCCATCCCGACCTGGTTCTCGGCGTAGCGACCTACGCGGTCGAGCTGTTCGACGCGGTACCGGACATCGACACCGTCTACGTGCCGGTCGGCATGGGCTCCGGCATCTGCGCGGTGATCGGCGTGCGCGACCTGCTCGGGCTCACCACCGAAGTGGTCGGCGTGGTCGCCGAGCGGGCGGACGCCACCGCTCGGTCGTTCGCGGCCGGCTCCGTCGTCGCCACCGAGAGCGCGGACACCTTCCTGGAGGGTGTCGCCACCCGCCGCCCCGACCCGGACGCGGTGGCGCAGATCGTCGCCGGCGCCGCGCGGGTTGTCACCATCGGCGAGGACGCGGCCGCGGAGGCGATGCGGCTGCACTTCCGCGCCACGCACAACGTGCCGGAGCCGACCGGTTCGCTCGCGCTGGCCGGTCTCGTCGCCGAGGCCGACCGCGCGCGGGACAAGCGGATCGCGCTCGTCCAGTCCGGCGGCAACGTCGATGCCCGGACGTTCGCCACCGTGCTGGACGGACGGACACCGGCGCCGCCGTCGGCACTCGTCAGGCGCTGACCGGCCCGTCCCAGTCGAGGTAGTCGACCCCGAACCGCTCGGCGATCGGGGCGAGGTTGCCGCGCAGGATGCCGTGGTAGGCATCGACAACCATCGCGTCGTGGATCGGGTAGGTGCGCGGTGCGCGCACGGCCACGGTGTAGTCGATAACCTCCGCGACCTTGGACCACGGGGCGGCCGCGGGCAGCAGCAGGACCTGCACCGGAGCAGGCGGCACGACGAACGAGTCGCCGGGGTGGAACACGGCCTCGTCGATCAGGTACCCGACGTTCGCGACGACCGGTATCAGCGGATGGATGAGGGCGTGCTGGCCGCCGAAGGTGCGCACCCGGAAGCCCGCTGCCTCGAACGACTCCCCGGTACCGACGCCGACCACCTGCTCGCCGAGGTCGGCGAACGTCTCGGCCACCGCGTGCGGCGCCCAGATTCGTAGGCGGGGGTCGGCGGCCGCGGCGGCGCGCACGCGGTCCGCATCGACATGGTCCAGGTGCTCGTGCGTGATCAGCAGCGCCTGGGCGCCGTCCAGTGCGGCGTCCAGGTCACTGAACACGCCGGGGTCGAGGACCAGCGTCTGGTCGCCGTCGTCGATGCGCACACACGAGTGCCGGTGTTTGGTCAGCTCCATGCGTCCAGCTTGCCTTGGTCAGCGATCCTCGCGCTCGTCGCGGATGTGCATCGCCGCCTCTTCGGCCGAGCGCGCGTAGCCGGCCGGGCCGACGTCGGTCGCGATCTCGTCCTTCTCGGTGTCCGGGTGTGCGCCCTCGTCCGGGGCCACCAACCGGCCGGCGGCCGGCTCGGGCTCGCCGTGGACGTCGTCCGGCGAGACGTCCGGGACCTCTTCGCTGAGTCGCTCGTCGAGCGATTCGCCCTCCTCGGTGGGCGGGTGCCTGAGGTTGTGCGGTTCGCGGTCGGGCGGGTTGTAGCCCGTCTGCATGTCCTCGTCCGGGTCATCGCCGGTGAGGTTCGCGAGGGGATCGAGCTCGTCGGTGTCGTCCACGGCGTCGCCGCCCTCGTACACGCTGTCCCCGAACATGCCCGCTTCAGTCATGCCTGTCAGCGTGCCCGATTCGGCCTCAGGTCTCACGGGCACACTCGGCGACGTGACATCTGTCCTGTGGCTGCGCCGCGATCTTCGCCTCAGGGATCACCCGGCGCTGCAGGCGGCGGCGAACGACGGTCCGGTCGTGGCGCTGTTCGTGCTCGACCAGCGGCTGCTGCGGCCGGCCGGCGCGGCGCGCGTCGCCTTCTTGTACCGGACCCTGCGCGCCCTCGACGCCGATCTGCGCGAGGCCGGCGGGCGGCTCGTCGTGCGCCGGGGCGACCCCCGCGAGGCCGTCCCCCAGATCGCCCGCGAAATCGGTGCGACGGCCGTGCACATCACCGCGGATTTCGGGCCGTACGGCGCGCGTCGCGACCGAGACGTCGAACGGGCGCTGGGCGGCGTCGCGCTGGTGCGCACCGGCTCGCCGTACGCGGTCAGCCCGGGCCGGGTGACCAAGGCCGACGGCACGCCGTTCAAGGTCTACACGCCCTTCTACCGCGCGTGGCGCGAGCACGGTTGGCCGACACCGCCGCGCGCGATCGCCGGGCGGGTCGACTGGGCGGATGGGCCCGCCGGCATCGACATCCCGCACGACCCGCGCCTGCCGGCCGGGCTCCAGCTCCCGGACGCGGGCGAGGAAGCGGCGCGGCGCTCCTGGCAGGCGTACCGGCGCTCCGGGCTGTCGGCCTACGACGACGACCGCGACCGGCCCGACCTCGACAACACCTCGCGCATGTCGGTCCACCTGAAGTGGGGCTCGATCCACCCGCGGACGATGCTCGCCGATCTCGGCCAGGGCGACGAGCGGTTCCGCAAGGAGTTGGCATGGCGAGAGTTCTACGCCGCCGTGCTACACGCCTGGCCCGAGTCGGCGCGCGAGTACTTCCAGCCGCAGTTGGCCGGAATGAGGTACGCCTCGGCATCGTCCAAAGCGTTCGACGCCTGGAGGGCGGGCCGCACCGGCTTCCCGATCGTCGACGCCGGCATGCGCCAGCTGCTCGGCGAGGGCTGGATGCACAACCGGGTGCGGATGATCGTCGCCTCGTTCCTCGTCAAGGATCTGCACGTCGAGTGGCAACACGGCGCGCGGCATTTCATGCGGCACCTCGTCGACGGCGACCTCGCCTCGAATCAGCACGGCTGGCAGTGGACGGCCGGCACCGGCACCGACCCCGCGCCGTTCTTCCGGGTGTTCAACCCGGTCACGCAGGGCCGGAAATTCGACCCGGACGGCGACTACGTGCGGCGCTGGGTGCCGGAGCTGCGGGACATCGACGGCGCGGCCGCCCACGAACCGTGGAAGCTCGACCCGCCGCCGGCCGGCTACCCGCGCCCGATCGTCGATCACGCCACCGAGCGGCGCGTCGCCCTCGAGCGCTACAACGCTGCGCGGCGGGGCTGATCGGCCGGGGCGCGCGCCGATCGGCTCGACGGGTCGGGCGCGCGGTGATTGGGTAGGCGCCGTGAGCCGAGCCAAACCGAAGCCGATCGCGGTCCTGGACTATCCCTGGGTGGCGATGGAGGCGCCGCGCCACCCGATGCACGTCGGCGGGCTCATCATCCTGCAGGCGCCGGAGCACGCGCCGCCCGACTTCGTCGCGAACTGGGTCGAGTCGATGCGCGGGCACCGGACCGCCTCACCGCCGTTCAACCGCCGCCTCGCCCGACGCGGGCTGGGCCGTGCCTGGCCGCGCTGGGAGACGGTGGACGAGATCGAGCTGGACTACCACTTGCGCCACTCCGCGCTGCCCTGGCCGGGCGGCGAGCGCGAACTCGGCATGCTGGTCTCGCGGCTGCACCGCACGCAGCTCGACCTCTCCGAGCCGCTCTGGGAGCTGCACGTCATAGAGGGCCTGCACGACGACCGGTTCGCGATCTACATGAAGGTGCACCACTCGCTGATGGACGGGGTGGCGGCGATCCGCACGCTGCGCTGGGCGCTCACCGCCGATCCCGAGCGGCGCGACATGCGCCCGATGTGGGCCTACGACCGTGAGCCGCAGACCACCCCGATGCCTGGTCACCTGCAGCCACGCCGGCCGCGTGAGGTCGTGCGCGACGCGGGGGCCGCGGTGTCCGCCGTCGGCCGCGGTGGGCGGCGCAAGCCGTACACGGCGCCGAAGTCGGTGCTGAACGGACCCATCACGCCGCAGCGACGGGTCTCGACGCAGAGCTTCGAGCTGAGCCGGATGCGGCTGGTCGCGAAGGCCATGGACGGCACGCTCAACGACGTGCTCGTCGCGATCTGCGCGGGTGGCCTGCGCCGGTACCTGCTCGACATCGACGCATTGCCCGACGAATCGCTGGTCGCCTCGATGCCGGTGTCGGTGCGCGGCGAGGACGTGCCGGCACCATCGGACAAGGCGAACGCGATCTCGTTCATGTTCGCCGCGATGGGCACCGACCTCGACGACCCGCGGGAGCGCGTCGCGGTCATCAAGGACTCGGTCGCACAGGCCAAGGCGCACCTCAACGGGATCCCGGCCGAAGCGGTGGACCTCTACACATCGCTGACGATGGGCCGGTTCATCGCGAGCCAGGTGACGGGCCTGGGCGCGGTGGGCAAGCCGATGTTCAACGTGCTCATCTCCAACGTGCCCGGCCCGCGGGAGAAGCTCTACTACAACGGCGCCGAGGTGCTCGGCCTGTACCCGCTGTCGGTGCTGCAGTCCGGGCAGATCCTCAATATCACCGCGCTCTCCTACGACACGACGCTGAACCTCGCGATCACCGCCTGCCCGAGCGGGCTGCCGCACATCCAGCGGCTGGCGCTGTACTGCGCGGACGCGTTCGACGAGCTCGCCGACGCCTACGACGCGCGGTCGACGCCGACAGCTGCGTCGGCCTAGGCCACGCCGAAATCACGACTTTGCCCCCGCAGCGCGCACTCGACGCGGTGTTTCGTGAGCACTAGAGGGTCGAAGTCGCGCTCGCTGCTCGACTCGCTCGGCTCCGACGAGCGGGCCGGCGTGCTGGCGGCCGCCAGACCGCGGCAGTTCCGGCGCGGCGAGGTGGTGTTCCGGGCGGGCGACCCTGGCGAAGCGATGTACCTGATCGAGTCGGGGGTGTTCGCCGTCGAGGTCTCGACCCCGGCCGGCGAACGGGCGATGGTGAACGTCCTCGGGCCAGGCGCCTTCTTCGGCGAGCTGGCGCTGATCCGGTCGGCCACCCGGCCGCACCGCACTGCCACGGTGCTCACCCTCACGGCGGGCCGCACTCTGTGCATCACCGGCTCGGCATTCACCGTGGCGCGCGAGGCGCACCCCGAGGTCGAACGACTGGTCGTCGCGGCGCTGGCGCAGCGGGTCGATGAGCTGACCGAGCAGTTGCTCGAAGCCCTCTACACCGGCGTCGACCGCAGGGTGTACCGCCGGCTGCTGGACCTCGCCGGGCTGTTCGCCGAGCACGACGGTGATCCGGTCATCCCGCTGTCGCAGGAGGACGTCGCCACCATGGCCGGTGCTTCGCGACCGACGGTCAATCAGACGCTGCAGCGCCTCGTTGCGCTCGACATGATCAGCCTGGGCCGCCGGCAGATCGTGATCCGCGACCTCGACGGCCTGCGGGCCGCGGCTGCCGACTGACGATGCGGCGGGCGAGCCCACAGCACGTGGACTCGCCCGCCGCCCCCCGGTTCCGGTGGACTCAGGCGGTGGCCGGCCGCGGAGCCACGGTGCGGACCTGACGGGTGCGGCGGGCCAGCGCGACGAGGTTCCAGGAGCGGCTGCGCGCGACGACGGGTGCCGGCGGCCGGCGCGCGGTCGTGCGTGCCGACTTGGCGATCTGTGCGCGGCGGGCGGCAGCAGCGCTGTGCTGCAGGTCGGTGTGGCGCTGGGTGGCGATGCTTGCGGTCATCTGCGAGTACATGACGTCTCCTTCAGCAGAAGCGGGTGGACGGGGCGGGAACGCAGAGCTGGTTGTACTGACCGGTGCCGTGGTGGACGTTGGCCGCCGGGCCCGCCGGAGTGCTGCCGGCGGTCGACCCGGAGAGGGTGACGACGACCCACACGCACAGGGCCGCGACCAGGCCTGCGACGGCGACCACGGACAGCCACTGCGGCACTCGGCCAACGGTGATCCGGCTGGGCTGGGGAGCGACGGTTGCGGTCATCGGGTGCCTCCTCGGACGGGTCAAGCTGTCCGGGTAAGCGTCATCCGAACCGTCGCGCGGGACTGTTAGGCCGCTGACAGTTGCCATGTCGCCTTGCCGACATCTGCCGCGCCCGCGGCCGGTCGGGCGAGGACGTCAGTGCATGAGCCGGGCGACGAGTTCGCGTCGGCTGCGGATGCCGGTCTTGGTGTAGACCGAGGTCAGGTGGGCCTGGACCGTGTGGGGCGAGATGCTGAGCCGATCGGCGATGCGACGCGTCGACAGACCGTCGACGACGCAGGCAAGGACCTCTCGCTCGCGCGGCGACAGGAGGCCGGCGACTGCCAGCCGGTCGAGTTGGTGAACCGGCGAGGCCGCGCTGATCACGACAGCGACGTGCGGCCGCCCACCCGTGTGCAGCAGCGCGGCGTCGACGACTCCTGCCCGGCCCGCCCGGGTCGTCAGCGTGGTCATGATCGGCTGGCGGTGGTCGATCACCTGTTGGACCACGCCCGCGAGCAGGAGAGGCAGGCCGTCTCTCTCGGCGGGGCCGAGTTCGGCGAGCCAGGCCGCGGCGCCTCCGGTCGAGCCGGAGAGACGACCGCACTCGTCGACCAGAAGCACGCCGGTCTCGAGCCGTGCCGTCGCGGCCGACGAGGACAGCGCAGCCTGTCGCATGGCGGCGGCAATGGCCGGGAGCAGCGCTCCCAGGCGGGTCAGCTCACGAGGGCTGAACGGCCGCTCGTGCGCCTCGCGATGCACGCAGAGGTATCCCCACGTCGACCCGTGGGACCGCACCGCCGCCCGCAGCTCGTCACCCCATCCGAGGGGAGACATCACCGTCCGCCACCGCTCACTCGCCGCGGGAGCACCCCGCGTCGCGGCGTAGAGCGATTCGGCCGGAGGGCTCGACTCGGCCAGTCGGCCGAACGACACCACATCCCGGCCGGCCAGTTCGATGGCGTAGAACGCGGCGGCCGCGTCGTCCGGAACGTCG
>JAVHVB010000425.1:0-5860 GCA_032160775.1 Pseudonocardiales bacterium
CGGCTCGAAGCCACCGGTCTCGGGGACGCCGGGCGCGTCAGCGTCGTCGTCGCCCACCGGCCGGCCCCTCTCGAGCGGCGGCCCGCTCGTAGGCGTCGACGATGTCCTGCACGATGCGATGGCGCACCACGTCGCGGCTCGTCCCGACCGGACCGCCGGTGGTCGCCGCGGCGGTCCCGCATACTCTCGCGCCGCTCGCGACCGTGGGCGTCGGAGCGGTCGTAGGCGTCCACGATCGCGGTCACCAGGCGGTGCCGGACTACATCCGCCGACGTCAGGTTCGCGAAATGGATGTCCTCGATGTCGCCCAGGATGTCGCGCACGACCCGCAGCCCGCTGCGCTGCTCCCCCGGCAGGTCGACCTGGGTCACGTCACCGGTGACGACCATCTTCGAGCCGAAGCCGAGCCGGGTGAGAAACATCTTCATCTGCTCCGGCGTGGTGTTCTGCGCCTCGTCCAAGATGATGAACGCGTCGTTGAGCGACCTGCCCCTCATGTAGGCCAGCGGGGCGATCTCGATCGTGCCGGCCTGCATCAGGCGCGGCAGCGAGTCCGGGTCGAGCATGTCGTGCAGGGCGTCGAACAGCGGTCGCAAGTAGGGGTCGATCTTGTCGAACAGCGTGCCGGGCAGGAAGCCGAGCCGCTCGCCCGCCTCGACCGCCGGCCGGGTCAGGATGATCCGGGTGACCTCCTTGGCGAGCAGCGACTGCACCGCCTTGGCGACCGCGAGGTAGGTCTTGCCGGTACCGGCCGGGCCGATGCCGAAGACGATGGTGTGCTTGTCGATCGCGTCGACGTAGCGCTTCTGGTTGAGGGTCTTGGGCCGGATGTTCTTCCCGCGCCGGGACAGGATGTTGAGGCTCAGCACCTCGGCCGGCCGCTCGCCCGAGTCGGCGGTGAGGATGCCGTAGGCGCGCGCCACCGAGTCCGGCGTCAGGTTCTGGCCGGACTTGATGAGTTCGAGCAACTCCTCGAACAGCCGTACCGCGATCGCGTTGTCCTCGGGCTTGCCGGTGATCGTGATCTCGTTGCCCCGGACGTGGACGTCCGAGTCGAGACGGGTCTCGATGACTCGCAGCAGCTGGTCCCGGGAGCCGAGCAGCGCGACCATGGCCTGCTCACCGGGCACGACGAGGGTCGTGGATACGCGATCCGTCGGGGGATCGGGTGGACCGGTCAACGAGAGACTTCCTGGTCGGCGAACAAGACCATTCCACTGTACCGGCGGACGCGGCCCCCGGACCTCCGAGAATTCGGGCCTCCGAGATTTCCGGCCCCCGGGATTTCCGACCCCCGGGATACCGACTACCCGGGCGGCCAGCCCATCGACCGGCCGGCCAGCACGTGGGCGTGCACGTGGAACACGGTCTGGCCAACGCCGGCGCCGGTGTTGAACACGGTGCGGAACTCGGCTACCCCCTGCTGCTCGGCGGTCGCGCGGATGCCGGCGAGGTAGCCGGCGCTCGCTGCGGCGTCCCGGCTGATCGCGGGCAGGTCGGCGAAATGCCTCCTGGGAACGACGAGGACGTGCGTCGGTGCCTGCGGGTTGGTGTCGACGAAGGCGACGACGTGGTCGTCCTCGTACACCCGGGTGGCCGGGATGTCGCCGGACACGATCTTGCAGAAGATGCAGTCATCGGCCATGTGAGGAACCTATCCGGGCGTACCCGGGCCTATCCGGCCAGATCGAGGACGAGCGCGCTCCAGCTGAAGTCGCGTGCGCCGTGCCCGGCGGCGTCGCGCGGCCCGTAGCACTCGCGCAGCCCGGACTGCGCAACCATCGCGCGGGTGCGCCGCGCAAGTTCGGCCGCGACGTCCGGGTACCCGTGCAGTCGCAAGCCGAGGTGCAGGTACCAGTTCAGGTTCACCCAGCTCGACCCGCGGAAGATGGCGCCGGTTGCGAAGGTCTCGTCGAACGACGGCTCGGACGCCGCCACGCTCGGCACCGGGTAGGGCAGCCAGAACTCGCTCTCATCGGTGAGGTGCGTGACCAGCCGTACGGCGTGCTCGCTCGGCAGGTCTTCCAGGACGAGCGGGAACAAACTGCTCGCGGTCAGCACCTCGGCGCGCTGCCATCGCCCGTCCCGGCCGAGGTAGCTGTCGAAGAACGCGCCGGCCGTCTCGTCCCAGCTGTGCGCGATCAGGGCTGCGGTCGTCTGCGCCGCTGCTTGCTCCCACTCGCCCGCAGCAGCGTCGGCCCCGCGGCCACGGAGCAGGCGGGCGAGTGCCCGAGCAGAGCTGCCGTAGATGCTGTTGACCAGTACGTCCTGCCAGCTGAACCGGCCGGGCGCGGTGAGATCCACGTCCGCACCACGCTCGGCGCGTTGCTCGGCGTAGGCGCTGATCAGGTCCCGGACGGCGGTATGCCAGCGCGGCACGATCGAGGCTGGATCGTGCCGTTCGATGCCGAGCAGCACGTCGTACTTCGGGCTCATGTCCAGCCCCGACTCGTCCGGCTGGAAGGTGCGAACAAGCCCGGTGCCATCCGGGTCGCGGTGGGTACGCCACCAGGCCAGCACGTCGACGAGCTGCGGCACGATGCGGTCGAGCCAGCCCGCCGGTGCGGTGGGCGCGAGCCGCTCGACCGCGAGCGGCAGCACCGGCGGGTTCGCGGTCAGCGTGTGCCAGCCGGCCGGGTCGATCGCGATCGGCCAGTCGGCTGCGGCCCGGCCGCGGACGTCCTCCTGCCACAGGACCATGTGCGGCAGGAAGCCGGACGGCTGTGCGGCGACGAGCAGCGACTCGACCTCCGCGCGTGCCCGCGCGGGATCGCGCTTGCTCAGGGCAATCGCGTGGAACGCGGAGTCCCAGTTCCACTGGAACGGATACGTGTGTGGCGACGGGCAGGTGTAGTCGTAGCGCGCGGGCGGCGTGCGCGACTCGCCTTGGCGCCGGTTCCCGGCGAGGACGTTGGTCGCGAGCTCGTTCGGATCGGTCATCGGCGCGCGACAGTGAACCTGATCTCCGTGCGGATCACGTAGTCGCCGACCGGCGACCGAGCCGCCTCGAACGCGGCCTTCGCCGCGGCCGTTGCCTCGTCGAGGGTCTCCGCGGGAATCCGTTCGAGGGTGAACCGGCCGCCGTGGGACCAGACCCAGCTCACCCAGTGGTCCGCGTCGGCGAACCGGCTCTCGTAGCTGACCTCGTCGATCGCGGTCGTCGCGAAACCGCCGGCGGCGAGCAGCTCGGCGATTCCTGCACGTGAGCCGAGCGGACCCTGCCTGTCACCGCGTGGCGGCGGGTCGCCGGGCACGAACTCGCCGAAGGCTTTCATCGCGGCGTCGAAGTTCGGGTCCTGCGTGCCGAACGTGGTGAAGCAGAGCCGACCTTCGGCGCCGACCAGGTCTCGGTATCGCGGCAGCGCGCCCGCGGCGTCGGGGAGCATGAAGATCGCCAGTCCGATCAGGATCGCGTCGAACGAGCCGTCCGCGAACCTGGGTCGCTCGGCGTCGCCCTGGACCACGGTGACGTGCTGCAGGCCCCTGGCCGCTGCGTCGGCCGCGGTGAGCTCGACCATCCGCCCGGACAGATCGATGCCGACCGCCCGACCGTCCGGCCCGACCGCGTCGGCGGCCGCGAACAGCACAGCGCCACGGCCGGTACCCAGATCGAGCACCCGTTCGCCGGGCTGCAGATCGGCGCGCGCGACGAGGTCACGAGCAGCCGGGGTGAAGAAGTCGACACCGATCTGGTCGTAGGTTTCCGCGCCGCGGTCGAAGACGCCTTCGATGCCGCGCTTGATCGTGTGCGGGTCGTACGGCGGGCTCGTCACGACATGATCGTCTCGGATGTTCCGCGGTGCGTCACCTCTGGGAGGTCAGCCGCGTCCCGCGACTTGGGAGACACGCCCTACGGGTAGGGGCCCGCTGTGGCAGAGTCGCCGGGGTGAGCCGGGCGCTGCACGAGCTGCTGTCCGGGCACATCGCGGCGGGCTTGGTCCCGGGCGCGGTGGGCCTGATTGGCGCCGGGGACGACGTCGAGATCGTGGCGCTCGGCCGGTCGTCGGTCGACGGCCCGCCGATGCGCGCGGACGCGCTCATGCGGATCCAGTCCATGACGAAGCCGATCACCGCGGTCGCGGCGCTGCGACTCGTCGAGGCCGATCGTCTCGACCTCGACCAGAGCGTTGTGCCATGGCTGCCGGAACTTGCCGACCGCCGCGTGCTGCGCTCGCCGACCGCCCCGCTCGGCGACACCGGTCCGGCGGCGCGGGACATCACGCTTCGCCACCTGCTGACCAACACGTCCGGCTACGGCATGCAGCTCGAGGAGTCCCCGCTCCAGCGGGCAATGCTGGACAACGGCACCGAGGCCGGCCCGGAGCCGCCCGCCCTGGACGCGGATGAGTGGCTGCGCCGACTCGCCGAGTTGCCGCTCGCGTTCCAACCGGGCGCCGGCTGGCGCTACCACCACTCGTTCGGCGTGCTCGGCATTCTCATCGCCCGGGTGACCGGCCGCCCGCTCGCCGACCATCTGACCGACGATCTGTTCGGGCCGCTCGGTATGGACGACACGTCGCTGTGGGTGCCCGCGGACAAGCTCGACCGGCTGCCGGCCGCCTACCGGCACGGCGAGGCGGGACTGGAGCAGACCGAGCCCGCGGGCGGCGGTTTCTATGCCGGCCCGCCACCGTTCGACGTCAGTCACGGTGAACTCGTCTCGACCGCGCGCGACTTCGGCCGGTTCGCCCGGATGCTCGCCGAGTACGGCCGGCTGGACGGCACGACCGTGATCTCTGCCGAGCACGTGCGGCAGATGACGAGCGATCAGGTGCCGTCGGAGTGCAAGACGCCGGACAGCTTCTTCCCCGGCTTCTGGGACGGGATGGCCTGGGGTTTCGGAGTCGCCGTGCAGACCGGCGGCGCGCACCGGGGCAGGTACGGCTGGGCGGGCGGGCAGGGCACCGATTTCTTCGTCGACCCGAGCGGCGCGGTGGGTGTGCTGCTCACGCAGGTCGAGATGGGCGCGGCGACCTGGCCGCTCATCGCCGGATTCCAGGCCCTCGAGTAGTTCAGCTCCAGCGGCCGAGCTTCGCGGACAGGACGGCAAGCGCCGCGGCGCCGGCGGTCGAGGTGCGCAGCACCGGCTCGCCCAGCCGGACCGTCCGTCCACCGACGGCGACGAAATCGGCCAGCTCATCCGGCGCGATGCCGCCCTCCGGCCCGACCACGACGACGACGTCCCGGCCCACCGGCAGCTCCACCGATGCGAGCCCGTCCCGCGCGTCCTCGTGCAGGACGAGCCCGGTCGCACGCGCCAGCCGGTCGGCGACGTCCGCCGTCGACGCAAGCGGCGCCAGCGACGGAACCCAGGCGCGCCGGCTCTGCTTCGCGGCCTCGCGCGCGGTGCGCCGCCATTTCTCCAGCGCTCGATCCCCGCGCGGGCCGAGCCAGCGCACGATCGAGCGCGACGCCGCCCACGGGACGATCTCGTCGGCGCCGAGTTCGGTGAGCACTTCGACCGCGAGGTCGGCGCGCTCGCCTTTCGGCAATGCCTGCACGACCACGAGCCGGGGCTGTGCTGCGGGGACGATCTGCCGGGAGACGACTGCGAGCGTGAGTCCGTCGCCGGCGGCCGACGACACGGTGCAGGACAACAGCGTCCCGGCGCCGTCCGAGATCAGCACGGGCTCGCCGACGCCCAGTCGCTTCACCCGGGCGGCGTGCCGGCCTTCGTCCCCGCCGAGTTCGAGCGTGTCGCCGTCCGGCAGCTCAGCGACGAAGAACAGCGGCGGGGTCACTGGCGAAAAGCGTCGCGGACCTTGCCGAACAGGCCGGTCTGCTTCGTGGTGACCGCGACGTCCTCGTTGCGCAGGTCGGCGAGCGAGCGCAGCAACTGCTCCTGCTCCTCGTCCAACCG
>JAVHVB010000426.1:0-3749 GCA_032160775.1 Pseudonocardiales bacterium
TCGGAATGGACGGGCAAGCGGGCGTCCTGTCCGAGACCTGGGTGGACAACCAGAGTGCCTCCGGCGGCACCGGCGACACGTTCGGCTCGCTTGCCGCGGTTACGGCAGGCGGCCAGGACGTGACGACGTCGACACCGGACTCGCGCACCGTCCAGGTTTCGTTCAAGCCCAATCCCGGCGGCAGCTTCCGCGTCGTCGTTGCCGTACCGCACTGGGCCGGTGGCGATGCGTCGGCGACTGCCGCGAAGCTGCTTGCCGGCGATGCCACCGCCAGCGACCTGTCCGAAGCGCACCTTGCGTGGTGGCACAACTTCTGGTCGCACGCGAATCTGGTGAAGTTGTCCTCGTCGGACCAGGTTGCGGACTTCATCGGGAACCTACGGACCATCTACCTCTACATCCAGGCGGCGTCCGAGCGAGGCGTATATCCGTCGACCCAGGCTGGGGTCAACGACCTGTTCAACTTCACTCGAGACAGTCAGCAATGGGGCGGCGGCCAGTTCTGGTTCTGGAACCTCCGCATGGACCTCGCGGCGAACATCAGTTCCGGCCTTGCGGACTTCAACTCGCCGTTCTTCGAGATGTACCGACGGGCCCTGCCGACCACCGAGGCGTGGACCCGCCAGCAGTTCCCGGGCAGCCAAGGCGTCTGTGTTCCGGAAACGATGCGGTTCGACGGCACGGGTTGGTACGTCGGCACCGGGACCGGGAACGCATCCTGCTATCCCACTGAGACCAGCTACAACGCGAAGACGCTGAGCAGCGGTGCGGAACTCGGTAGCTGGATCTGGCGCGAGTACCTGCAGACCGACGACCTGAACTTCCTGCGCACCTACTACCCCCTCATCGCCGAACCCGCGAAGTTCCTGCTCAGCTACGCCAAGATCGGATCAGACGGCAAGCTCCACACCTTCCCCTCGAACGCGCACGAGACGCAGTGGGACGTGCACGACCCGATCACCGACATCTCCGCGATGAAGATGCTGTTCCCGATCGTCGTACAGGCAGCTAGCAAGCTCGGCACAGACGCCGAGCTCGTGGCTCGGCTGCAACAAGCCATACCCGTAATCCCCGACTTCCCGCGCACCGATGCCGCGACTCGCAAGCAGGTGAAGACCGCGGCCAGCGACGGAGACGGCAACACCGTGTTCGCCTACTCCGCCGACCCGGCGGCGTCGTACCACAACAGTGAGAACCTTGACCTCGAGCCGGTGTGGCCCTACGGCCTGGTCGGCGACGCAAGCCCGCAGTACGACGTCGCGAAGCTGACCTACACAACGCGGAAGTTCCGTAACAGCAACACCTGGACCTACGACCCCGTGCAGGCGGCGCGGCTCGACCTACGCAACGAGGTTGCCTCGACGCTGCAGCTCGATGCGGCCACACATGTGCAGTACCCCAGCGGGCTCGGGGCCTGGAGCAGCAGCCTCACCGAGCCGTACGACGAGACCGTCGGAGTCGTTGCGCTGTCGGTGAACGAGGCGCTGGCAACCGACTACGACGGTCAACTCCGGATCGCGCCAGCCATTCCGACGAACTGGAACGCCGAGGGAACCGTCTCGATCCAGCACCGCTCGACCGTCCACGTGCAGGTCGAGAATGGCCAGATCGTGACCGCGGTGATCGAATCGGGCAGCAAGCACGACATAACCATCCGCAACCCGTGGCCGGGTCAGGAATTCGAGGTCGCGCTCGCAAACCCCAGCGGCCACGTCGTGGCCGGCCCGACAACGGCCGACACACTTGTCATCCATGCGAACAACAACTCCTCGTATTCGATCCAACGGCCGAGTGCTCCGCTGAACGAAGTGGGCTTCGCTACGCTGACGGCCGCGCCGGCAACGGCCCCGCGCCACCTGCCTGGCGCGTCCTCGGTCATCGGCATCGACGCCGGCACGGCGACGACGCCGTGCGCCTCGCCGATTCAGCCGATGTCGCTCTCCTGGGATCCCACGAGCGGGGCGACGATTTCGGACACCTCGACGTATCACCGCAACGGGTCGTTCGTGAAGGAGCCGCCCACCTACGCGAGCGACGGTCCGACTGGATCGGCGGCAGTGATCGGCAACGGCGGATACCTCAGCGCCGGATCGACGACCATGGGGTACCTCGCCTCAGCCACGTTCGGCACCGAGATCAAGGTGACAGGAGGCAGCGGCTATCGACGGATCTGGGACTGGAAGACCTCCAACGGCGGTGACGACGACGGATTCATCCTCGATCTCACCCCGGGCGGGCAACTCAGATTGATCACCTCTGGTGAGAACCACACATTAGCCACCACGCTGCCGACCGGAGTGTGGGAGAACCTGGTCGTGACGATCGCCGAGGATGGCACGGTAACGGTGTACCTGAACGGCGCCGCTGTCGCTGGGACGACGCTAAGCCACGCCGCGATCAACGGTTGCGCGACAGGCGGCCTACACATCGGCGCGGACCAGTCAGGTACGCAGGCGATCGACGCCGAAATCGACCGCTCGGCGATCTTCAACAGATCGCTGTCTCCTTCCGAAGTCGCTAACTGGCAGTCGCTCACCGGCTGAGCAGGCTCTAGTCGCGCCCCCTCGGCAATCGTCACCATTGCTGAGGGGGCTTCGGCCACGCGGATAGACCGGTGCCGGGTCGGTGGTGACCAACCTGCCCCGTGCTGGTCGACCGCGCGGTAGAGGTAGGTCCGCCGGCCGGCGATCTTGAGGTAGGTCTCATTCACGAACCAGCGATCGGCCGTCGCGCCGGGCGCGCGGAGTCGACGACCCGTGAGCATCACTGTAGAGCGGCTTCAACCCTCGTGGTTCTTTCAGGTGCGACCCGGATCTCAAGCAAGAGCGCATCATCGCGGCTCGGTGCGTCAGGGCATCGGCGCCATCGCGGTCTGCCCTCCGTCGATGGTGATCGTCGAACCGGTCAGGAACTCGGGCGCATCGAGGATGAGAAAGCGGATGACGCGGGCGATCTCGTCCGGCCTGCCGGCCCGGCCGAGCGGGTTCACGCGACGCAGCCGGTCGGGTGTCGCGTCAGCGAGGTAGTCGGCCGTCATGGGCGTGGTCACCCAACCTGGAGCGACCGCGTTGGCCGAGACTCCCGTATCGGCGAGATCCACTGCGAGTGAGCGGGCGACACTGACGATCGCGGTCTTGGCGGCGTTGTAGTGGATGCTTTCCGGATCCGAATGGAACCCGTTGACCGAGGAGATCAGGACGATGCGCCCATGCCCGGCCTTGGTCATGTGCCGGGCCGCGGCGGAGGCGGACAGGACGGCCCCGCGCAGATGCACGTTCATCGTCGCGTCCCAAGCCGACGCCGTGAGCTCGAGGAGCCCGACCGGCTCGTAGGAACCGGCGCCGGCCACCAACGCGTCGATCCCACCGAAGTGGGCGACGTGCGCATCTACCGCACGCATAGCGGCATCGGGTTCGTACAGGTCAGCTGCCTGTACCGCGACGGGCGGACCGCCGCCCTCTGTGGCAATGGCCTCGGCTGCGGAGGCGAGCACATCGCCGCGTCGCCCGACGATCGTCAGGTCGAACCCCTCGCCATTGAGGATGACGGCGGTGGCGAATCCGATTCCAGTGGCGCCGCCGGTTATCACGGCGCTTCTCCGCTCTGACATTCGCGCTCCGGCAGGCTCGGGTCGGTCGGCTGGTCGCCACCAGTCAAGCAGCGGCCCGCAGCGTGTCGAACGGGCGGTCAGCTTCAAGGACCGCGTTGTGTTCGAGCTTCATCCGTTGATCTCGTCGCCACTGTTGCGT
>JAVHVB010000427.1:0-2906 GCA_032160775.1 Pseudonocardiales bacterium
CTGAGCTCGAATGCGGCGCCGACATCGTCCGCCACCGCGCCGACGACCTCGACGTCCTCGACGTCGTCGATCGCCCCTGGCCCCGACAACGACGGTGACCATCACGGCGGCCCCGGAGACGGCCACAACCCGGACGAGAATTCCGTGACGGCGGCGCAGGCCGCGACGCTCAAGGCCGCCGCGCTGCAGCACGTTCCCGGCGGCACCGTCGACCGCGTCGAGGCGGACTCGGGTGACGCCGCGTACGAGGTCCACATGACCAATGCCAGCGGCAACCAGGTCACCGTGAAGTTCGACAAGAACCTCGCGTTCGTCGCCGTCGAGGACGGCATGGGCAAGTGACCGCCGGGCCGCGATGTCGACTTGAGGTGCCGCCCGAGTTCACCGACCTCACCGTCGTTGCGGAGTTCGGCGGGTAGGTCGATCAGCAGTGCAGCGGATCGGGCAGCCTCGGCGCCCACACGACATGTGGGCCGGGCCCGACCGAGTACACGACGACCGGCGCGAAGTAGGCCCAGGCCGTCCCGGCGGTGTGGCTGCTCCACAGCCGCCGGCCGTTTGGTCCGCGCACCACGGCGTTGCCGTTGTCCTGCATGTCGAACTGCGATCCCGGCACGTGGGTATGCGTGCTCCAGTTGACCGTGTGCCTGCAGCGGTAGACGAGGTTGCCGTCGCGCTGCATGGTCAGCGTGACGAGCTTGAACGACGGGTCGGACTGCTCACCCCAGCGAGAGACCATCCGATCGCCGCTTACGAGCGATTCCCCCGCTCCCAGGAACACCCGCGTCGTCCTGCTCGCCCACACGCGCTTTCCGGCCGCGGTGTACATGACCAGGTTGCCGTCGTTGCGGACGACCAGTCGGTTGTGCGTGCCCGTTCCCTTCGTGTGCGTGGACCAGAGCACGCGCCCCCGCTCGGTCACCAGCCGCAGGTTCCCGTTGCGCTGTAGTTGGAGAGCAGTGCGGTCGCGCGGCGCGACGGGCCGGCCCCGCCCGAAGTCCCGCAACCACACCCCGGTCTCTACCGTGTCCTGGCCCTGCCGCCCGGTGATGGGAGCGAGCTGGTCCAGCGCGAGCGAGCCGCTCGACAAGCGCAACAGGAACTCGCCGGACGGCGAGGACAACGAGTCGCGATTGCTCCGCGCGACGAGCCGCTCGCCGGCCGCGAGCGAACTCGGGACATCGGCTGCCAGGCCAGCCCGGCCGGCGACGGCCGCGAGGCTCGATTCAGCAGCCTGCGCCGGCGACGCGACGACGCTCGTCATCAGCGCTATCGACGTTGCCATGGTCCGCAATTTCAAGACGAGACCTCCTGCACCAGATGTGAAGATCACCCTAGCTCCGGGTTTGCGTGCCGGAATGCGACGAACGCTCGGCGGCGTCAGCGCCAGGCGCCGAGCGGCGGTGTGGCAGAGAGCGCATCGCCCGCGGCGGCCGGTCGGCCCATCAGCCAGGCGAGCACCGCCCAGTCCGGGCCGCACACCTCGATCGGGTGTCCCTCGCCGACCCGCCATTGTTTGCCGACGTATTCCGGCGAGAGCGAACCCTCCGCGGTCACTGTCACGTGCACGGCGCCGTCCACCCTCGAGCCCAGCGACTCGACGGACTCGGCGAGCACCGTAGTGACGAACAGCGGCGGCCAGCGGTCCGGCGTGTAGTCGGCGGCGAGGTCGACCCGGTGCACCTCGACCTCGCGCCAGCGGCGGTAGACCCAACCCTCCGGCGTGCCGTCCTCGGCTGTCGTCTTGCCCCACGCGTCCGCTTCGCCAACGGCGCCGAGGACCCGGTCGAGGCGGTCCGCGGTTTCCCGGACGTCGGCCACCAGCGCGGCATACGGACGTCCGGCGCCGGCGTCGATGGCGGCGTTGCGCGCGTCCCAACCGTCCGGGTAGCGCTCGACGATCTCGTCGCGCAGCGCACCGGCGATGGTGTCGGCGATGCCCTCGGCATTGCGCGCGATGTGGGTCAGCACGTGCCCGCGCGTCCACCCGTCGCACAACGACGGGGCTGCCACATCGGCTTCCGACCAGTGCAGTGACGACAGCCCCTGGATCAGGTCGGCCGTCGACGCCCGCAGGGCGAGCAGATGGGCAGTCGGCTCGGACATGAACTGATCGTTCCAGTCCTGCGCCGTCATCTACCCAGCAGGTCCAGGTACGCGTCGGCGACGGGTTGCGCGACGAAGATGGCGAGCGTCGCGCCGGCGATCATGTACGGCCCGTAGGGGATCGCGGTCTTGCGGTTGCCGCGGCCGGTGGCGAGCAACAGGATGCCGCCGACCGAGCCGAGCAGGAAGCCGCCGAACGCCCCGACCCCGAACGCGGACCACGACAGGTACGCGAGCACGCCACCGAGGATGAAGGCGAGCTTCACGTCGCCCATGCCCATGCCGGCCGGGTAGATGAACGCGAGCAGGAAGTAGAGAGCGAACAGCCCGGCCGCCCCGATACCGGCCCGGCCGAGGTCACCCCAGTTGTGCTTCGCGATCGTGCCGGCCGTCAGCAGTGCTGCGACGACGATCCAAGACGGCAGCACGATCTTGTCCGGCAGACGTTTGTGATCGATGTCGATCATCGTGAGCGCCACGCCGATCGCGACGAAGTAGAGGTAGGCCGGTAGCGCAGGCCCGAGGTCGAGAGCGAGGATGCGCCAGGTCATCGCGAAGAAGAGCAGGCCGGTGACGAGTTCGACGATCGGGTAGCGCGGGCTGATCGGTTCCTTGCAGTCGTAGCACTTGCCGCGCAGCACCAACCAGCCGAGCACCGGCACGTTGTGCCGGTTGCGGATCGTCGCTTCGCAGTTCGGGCAACGCGACGGCGGGCTGACGACCGATAGCCCAGCCGGGACGCGGTAGATCACGACGTTGAGGAACGAGCCGATGGCCAGCCCGAGCAGGCCGGCGAACGA
>JAVHVB010000428.1:0-4386 GCA_032160775.1 Pseudonocardiales bacterium
CTCGCGCCGGTGATCCGGGAACGCAAGGGCGAGTACGTCGACCTGTTCGCCGACTTGCAGACCAAGGGCTTCGCCCGCGCGCGCGTCGACGGCACCGTCTACGGCCTGACCGACGTGCCGAAGCTGAAGAAGCAGGAGAAGCACACGATCGAGGCGGTCGTGGACCGGCTGTCGGTCAAGCCGTCGAGCAAGCAGCGGATCACCGACTCGGTCGAGACCGGGCTCGGCCTGGCCGGCGGCGTGGTGATCCTCGACTTCGTCGATCTGCCCGAAGACGACCCGCACCGCGAACGCCGCTACTCCGAGCGGCTCGCCTGCCCGAACGACCACCCGTTGGCGATCGACGAACTCGAGCCACGCTCCTTCTCGTTCAACTCGCCGTTCGGCGCCTGCCCCGAGTGCACCGGCCTCGGCACTAGGCGGGAGGTCGACCCGGAACTCGTCGTGCCGGATCCCGAGGCGACGCTCAACGACGGCGCCATCGCGCCGTGGGCCGGTGCGCAGACCAGCGAGTACTTCCTGCGCCTGCTGCAGGGCGTCGCGGACGCGATCGGCTTCGAGCTCGACACGCCGTGGGAGCAGCTGTCCGCCCGTGCGCAGAAGGCGGTGCTGCACGGCGTCGGCGAGCAGGTCCACGTCAGTTACCAGAACCGCTACGGCCGCAACCGCTCGTACTACGCCAACTACGAGGGTGTGGTGCCCTGGATCGAGCGCCGGTACGCCGAGACCGACAGCGACTACTCGCGAGAGAAGTACGAGGGCTTCATGCGCGAGGTGCCCTGCCCGACCTGTCAGGGCACCCGGCTCAAGCCGGAGATCCTCGCGGTCACCGTCGAGGGCCGATCCATCGCCGAGATCGCCGCGCTGTCGATCGGGGAGGCTGAACGGTGGCTGACCTCGCTGGCGCTGAACGATCGTGACCGGATGATCGGCGAGCGGGTGCTCAAGGAGATCAACGCCCGGCTCGGCTTCCTCGTCGACGTCGGGCTGCACTACCTCTCGCTCGACCGCGCGGCGGCGACGCTGGCCGGCGGCGAGGCGCAGCGCATCCGGCTGGCAACCCAGATCGGCTCCGGCCTGGTCGGGGTCCTGTACGTGCTGGACGAGCCGTCGATCGGCCTGCACCAGCGTGACAACCATCGGCTGATCGAGACCCTGGTGCGGCTCAAGGGCCTGGGCAACACGCTGATCGTCGTCGAGCACGACGAGGACACGATCCGCAGCGCCGACTGGGTCGTGGACATCGGCCCGCGCGCCGGCGAGCACGGCGGCCGCATCGTCGTGAGCGGACCGGTCGAGGAACTGCTCACCTCGCCCGAGTCGATCACCGGCGCCTACCTGTCCGGCCGGCGGGAGATCCCGGTTCCGCCGCTGCGCCGCCCGCCGCAGCCCGGCCGCGAGATCGTCGTCGAGGGAGCGCGCGAGCACAACCTGCGCAACATCGACGTCGTGTTCCCGCTCGGCTGCTTCGTCGCCGTCACCGGGGTGAGTGGCTCGGGCAAGTCGAGCCTGGTCAACGACATCCTCTACAACACGCTGGCGAACAAGGTCAACGGCGCCAAACACCCGGCTGGCCGGCACAAGCGGGTGCGCGGCGTCGAGCAGGTCGACAAGGTGGTCGGCGTCGACCAGTCGCCGATCGGCCGCACCCCGCGCAGCAACCCGGCCACCTACACCGGCGTGTTCGACCACATCCGCAAGCTGTTCAGCGAGACGACCGAGGCCAAGGTCCGCGGCTATCAGCAGGGCCGATTCTCGTTCAACGTCAAGGGCGGCCGCTGCGAGAACTGCGCGGGCGACGGCACGATCAAGATCGAGATGAACTTCCTGCCCGACGTCTATGTCCCGTGCGAGGTCTGCAAGGGCGCCCGATACAACCGCGAGACGCTCGAGGTGCACTACAAGGGCAAGACGATCAGCGAAGTGCTCGAGATGCCGATCGAGGAGGCCGCCGAGTTCTTCAAGCCGATCTCGAAGATCGCGCGGCACCTCGACACGCTGGTCGATGTCGGTCTCGGCTACGTCCGGCTCGGCCAGCCGGCCCCGACCTTGTCCGGCGGCGAGGCGCAGCGGGTCAAACTCGCCTCCGAGCTGCAGAAGCGGTCGACCGGTCGCACGATCTACGTGCTGGACGAGCCGACCACCGGGCTGCACTTCGAGGACGTCAGCAAATTGCTGGGCGTGCTTCACTCGCTGGTCGACAAGGGCAACTCGGTGATCGTCATCGAGCACAACCTCGACGTCATCAAGACGGCCGACTGGATCATCGACCTGGGCCCGGAGGGCGGTTCGGGCGGCGGCGTCGTGGTCGCCACCGGAACGCCCGAGGACCTCGTCGCCGTCGAAGCGTCGCACACCGGTCACTTCCTCCGGCACATGCTCGAGCCGCGCACGCCGACGCCGGCGCGGAAACCGGCACGCAAGCGCGCGAAGGCCGTCGCGCCCGGACGTCCGGCCAGGACCAGGGCCGCCCGGTAAACGTCGGGCGTTCGTCGGCCGCGCGTGGCATCGTGGTCGACCGTGGGGCTGCAGGGATACCGAACCGTGCTCGGCCTGCGCGACGTCCGCAACGTCCTGCTGCTCGGGCTGGTGGTCCGCATCCCGCTGTGGGCGGCGAACGTCGTGCTCGTGCTGCACATCGTGTCGCGTCTCGACCGCTCCTACGGCGCCGCGGGGCTGCTGTCGGCAGCCGCGACGGTCGCGCTGGCGATCAGCGGGCCATGGCGCGGGCGACGGCTCGACCAGGTCGGCCTGCGGCGGGCACTCGCCCCGTCGCTGGTCGTGCTCGCCGGATGCTGGAGCGTCGCGCCGTTCGTCGGCTACTGGCCCCTGCTCGTGCTCGCGTCGATCGGCGGGTTGTTCGTCGTGCCGTCCTTCTCCATCGTCCGGCAGGCGCTCATTTCCGCCGTGCCGGACCAGGACCGCACCGCCGTGCTGGCGATCGATGCGGTCGTGCTGGAGATCTCGTTCATGATCGGACCGGCACTCGGCGTTCTGCTCGCCACCTACTGGGCGACCCCGCAGGCGTTGTTCACCTGCGAGTTCGCCTCGATCGCCGGCGGTGCGCTGATCTGGTTGTCGAACCCGACGCTGCGCTCGGCCGACAGCGCCGACCCCGGGGCGCCGGCGCAGCGCCTGCGCGGTCGCGCCGGGCTGCACTGGCTGACGCCGGCGGTGCTCGCGGTACTCGCCGCCTGCGTCGGCGCCACTGTCGTGCTGACCGCGACCGACGTCGGCGTCGTCGCGGCGCTGCGGGACATGGATCACCAGTCCTGGATCGGCTGGGAACTCGCGCTGTGGGGTTTCGGCTCGGCGGTGGGCGGCCTCGTCTACGGGGCGCTGCACCGGCCGATTCCGGCGGGTGCGCTCCTCGCGCTGCTCGCGGCCACGACTATCCCGCTCGGCTGGGCCGACAACGCGTTCACCCTGGCCGTCCTGCTGATCGTCTCCGGTTTCTTCTGCGCGCCGACGCTGACCGCGACTGTCGACACGCTGTCCCGGTCGGTGCCCGAGCACGTGCGTGGCGAGGCCTTGGGCTGGCACGGTTCGGCACTCACCGCCGGCGGTGCGATCGGGGCGCCGCTGGCCGGGATCGCGATCGACCGGTGGGGTTGGCCGGCCGGCTTCGTCGTCCCGGCCTGCCTGTCGCTGCTCGCCGCGCTCGCCCTGATCGCGGCCACCGTCCGGCGGCCGGTGCCGGACGTGGAGGCGCCGCACGCTGAGGCGAGCGGGACGAGGTCTGACACGAGCGTGTGAAACTCTTGGGGTCGTGACGGAGCTGACCGAGTTCATTGCCGGCCTGCCGAAGGCCGAGTTGCACGTGCACCATGTCGGGTCTGCTTCGCCACGCATCGTCGCCGAGCTCGCCGCGCGCCATGAGGGCAGCACCCCGGTGCCGGCTGACCCGGATCGGCTCGCCGAATACTTCGTGTTCAGCGACTTCGGGCACTTCATCGAGGTTTACCTGTCGGTTGTCGACCTCATCCGTGACGCCGAGGACGTCTGGACGCTCACCTTCGAGGTGGCCCGCGAACTGGCCGCGCAGCAAGTGCGTTACGCCGAGCTGACCCTGACCCCGTACTCGTCCATCGTCCGTGGGATCGCGGCGGAGGCGTACTGCGAGGCGGTCGAGGACGCGCGGCGCCGGGCGCGGAGTGAATTCGCCGTCGAGCTGCGCTGGTGCTTCGACATCCCCGGCGAGGCGGGCGTTCCGGCGGCCGATCTCACCCTCGACGTCGCGACCCGGCTGCGCCCGGACGGGCTGGTCAGCTTCGGGCTCGGCGGCCCGGAGATCGGGGTCCCGCGCGAGCAGTTCGCCCCGCATTTCCGGGCGGCGATCGCCGAGGGGCTGCACAGCGTCCCGCACGCGGGGGAGTCGACCGGTCC
>JAVHVB010000429.1:0-5497 GCA_032160775.1 Pseudonocardiales bacterium
GAGGGGAGGTCCGCAAGAAGAACGCCTCCGTGCAGAGCACACGGACCTAATCTGGCTTAGGAGTGTCAAGGATCAACCGACACTGAAACGTCAAGCATCAACCGAAGTCGTTCAGGGGCACGACCTCCCAGGGGCACGGATGTCCACCACCCTCGTCTGCATGATCAAGGTCCTACCGCGCATATTCAGCGGTGTGGCCTTGATCATCACGACGGGGCGGGGTGCCCCGGACACCCAATCGGCAACGTGGTCAATCGAAAACGGCGGCCAGCACCTCGATCTCGACGAGCATGCGCGGATCGAGCAGTTCGCGCACCACGACCATCGTCGCTGCCGGCGGGTTGCCGGCGAACACCTCGCCGTGCGCCCTTCCCACCTGCTCCCAGTGCTGCGGGTCGACGAGGTACATGCGCGTCTGCACCACGTCGGCCGCACTCGCCCCACATGCCGCCAGCGCCTCCACGGCCTTGCGCAGGCACTCCCGCGCCTGTGCGTACGGGTCGGTGCCGCCGACCGCGGTCCCGCCCCCGTCGATCGCGGACATCCCGGCCACGAACACGAGGTCTCCCGCGCGGACCGCTTTGGCGAAGCCGATCACCGGCGCGTAGCGCGACTCCGACTCGATGCGCTGCATGCGGGCACGCTATCGCCGGACAAGAAACAGCGGGCCGGGATTTCTCCCGGCCCGCTGCTCGTCGTACTGGGTCAGCCCACCGAGAAGAGCGTCAAGCTGGTCGTACCGGTGTAGTTGATGACTCCGAAGTACCGCTTGGCGGCGTCTAGGCCGGACCAAGTGGCCGTCAGCGTCGTCGGCACACCCTGAACCACAGTCACGCCGGACGACACGCTGGCGTTGCCGGCGGCCGCGGAAGGCACCACGAAGTTCGACAGGTGGTACGTACCGCTACCACCGTGCGTATCGAACCCGTTGACGTAGACGTCGTAGGTGCCCGCTATTGGATCCAGCATCGTCACTTGCTCGTCGGCCGAACCCGATGCAGACGCACCGACCACGTGCCCGGCCCGATAGACGTACATGTCGAGGTCCATCGTGTCGTCGTCCGCATCGAGCGAGAACCGCGCAGCGCGGGTCCCGGCCGGTACAGCGACGTGATAGACCTTCGTGTCCGCGTCGGCCACCGGTGCTGTGGTGTCGATTGCACCGCTGGTGACGCTGTCAGCCTGCGGCGTCACCCCGACCAGCCCGGACACCGTCGTGTCGAGCGTGCCGGTGTATCCCGGGGTCACGTCGTAGTTCAGCGACCCGCTGGCGCCAGCCGCTGCGTGCACCTCGTGCGGCGCGGCGACCTCCACCGGCCGCAGCGCGATCGGGCTGCGCACGAAGTGTGTCCCGTCGCTCCAGGTCAGCGAACCCTTCGCGTAGGCGTTGAACGCCGCATCCGTTCGGGTGAAGGTGACCGTGAAGGTCGCCGACCCGCCCGGAGCAAGATTCAGCGTGTTCGGCGAGACCGACACGTCGAAGCCAGGGACGCTGGCCGTCGAGGTGTAGGTCGCTGCCGAGCTGCCGACGTTCATCACCGTGCGGGTGACACTGGCAACGCCAGGCACCGAGCCGATGGCGATCGAGGCCTGGTTGAGCTGCGAACCGGAGATCGCGGTGAGCGTGTCGTTCGGCGGAGCGAAATGCACACCGAGGCCCACGAGGTACCGCCGCCAATCGGTCGGCGTCGCCGGGTAGACGAGACCCGGGTTGGCCGCACCGTTCGGCTGGACGAAACCGGCTCCCTGCGCAAACGGGTTGCCTGCCTCGTTCGCCGTGTCGATCGCACTCGTCATCAGCGCCGACTTGATCATCGCCGGCGTCCAGCCAGGGTGCTTGGCCATCACCAGTGCCGCGATGCCCGCGATGTGCGGGGACGCCATCGACGTACCCGACAGGAAGTCGAAGTCCCGCCCGTTGTTGAACGGCGGGGCGACCGCGGCCACCCCGTCGTTGCCCGGCGCCGCAATGTCCGGCTTCAGGATGTCGCCACCCGTCGTGACGGACGGGCCGCGCGAGGAGAAGTCGGTCACGGCCGGCACGCCCGGCAGGCCCGCCTGCTCCGCGCCGTTGAGCGGCAGGATCGACGCCGTCGCGGCCGCGCCCTGGGCTGTGATGTAGGCCTTCACCGCGGCCCCGTCCACATCACTGATGTGGACAGCCGGGATCGGGTGGAAGTCACCGTTCAGCGAGTTCGGCGAGACGTTAGCCAGCACCACCCCGGCACCGCCGGCCCGCCGGACTTCGAAGCCCTTGTCGATCCGGGCGTTGACGCCGCGGTCGCAGACCACGATCTTGCCGCTCGCCTTTGCGGGGTCGAGTGTGCCGGCGAAACAGAGCGCCGCGTCGTGGTCGCTCGCAGTGGCGAGTTTGACGCTCAGCGCGGTGACGATCGGGTGCGGCGTGGTGAGTGGCAGCGTCGTCGAGGCGCCCACGTAACGGGCACCGTTGCCGAGCTGCAGCGCCTGGTACGCCTGCCGGAAGGTCGTGGCCGCAACCGTCGTGACCCAGGGAGACGGGTGGTCGAGCGTGCTTGCGCCCGGGCCGCTGTTGCCGGCCGAGTTGGCCACGAATACGCCTGCGTTGGCCGCGCCGCGGAAGGCCTGCGCCACCGGATCCAGGACGCTGGACTCCGAGGTGCCGCCGATCGAGTAGTTGAGCACGTTCACACCGTCGGCCACGGCCTGGTTGATCGCCGCGACGCTGTCGGAGTTGAAGCAGCCGTCCGGCACCGTTGCGCCGTCCCAGCAGACCTTGTACATCGCCAGCTTGGCGGCCGGCGCCATGCCCGAGCCGTAGCCCAGGTCCTGGCCGTCGATCACCACGTGGACGTGATGGTTACCTGCTGCGGTCGACGACGTGTGCGAGCCGTGACCCGCGCCGTCGCGTGGGGAGAGGTAGTCCTTCTTGGCGACGTTCTTCTTGCCGAAGCCGTCGAGGTAGTAGCGCGCACCGACCAACTTGTCGTTGCAGGCCAGGTTCTTGTCGAACCGCTCACCGGAGACGCACTTGCCGTGCCAGGACGAGGGCACCGGAATTCCGGTGTTGCCGGCGAAATACGGGTTCTCCGGCCAGATGCCGGTGTCGATGACACCGACGACGAGGCCCTTGCCGGCGTTCGCCGGGCCGCCGAGCTGGTCCCAGATGCCGCCCGTGGCGTCTAGACCCAGGAAGTGCGGCGAGTAGGTGGTGTCCGGGTGCGCGAGCCGATCCTTGCTCAGGGCGAGGACGCCAGGCATCTTGGCCAGCTGGTTCGCCTGCTTGGCGGACAGGTTCGCCGCGACCGCGTTGTTGGTGGTCGTGTAGTCGTAGATCTTGCTGGCGCCGACAGCGCTCAGTGCGGCGTCGTGCCGCGAGGTCAGGTGCCGGCTCCACGCCTTGGCGGCGGCGGAGTGGGCGTTGAAACTATGGTCGCGGCTCGGTGTCGTCGCCTTGAAGTTCTTGGCGTAACCGGTGTAGCTCGCCACCGGCTCATCGGCGAAAGTGACGATGTAGCGGCCGGCGCCATAGGTGTGGCCGGCCTTGTCGAGTTGCGCCGCGGCGGTGAGACGGCCGCTGGAGCGAGCCGGCGTGGCGCCGACTGGTGCGGTTGCGACGGCGGCGAGGCCGACCGCAGTGGCGGCGGCTACCCCTAGATAACCGGCGCGCGCGAGCAGGGACTTTCGGATCACGGATTTCCCTTTCTGAGGCTCCCCGACCAGCTCCGGTTTTTGGCCGCGAGGAAGCCCGACAGCAGTGTGGATGGGGTCACCATCCGTGACTGATTGGGAGAAGTCAACACCTGTAACACAATTCGCAATTCGGACGCTGCGCCCGCCTCAAGCCCATCTCATAGCGAGCGTTCGCGCGCCCGCGGGGGCACCCACGTGATTAGCCCAACCACGCGGCGGTCGCCGCCCATAGCTGTTCTGCGGCGTGCGCGTCCCTCGACGCGAGGCTCGGCTCGGCGGGTTGGCAGTCTCGGTAGTACCCACTCGGCAGGTCGGCCGCGGTGGCGCAGTGCAGGGTGGTCTGCGCCCCCTCTTCGGGCGAAAGCAGCATCCGCCGTTCGACCGGCGCCGCTACCCTGCGCAGCGCGCTGAGCACCCGGTGCCCTTCGAGGCCGCGGTCGGCGATGTGGCTGTACACCGATCCCGGATGCAGTGAGTACGCCGCCACGCCCTCGTACCGCCGCGTCAACTGGTTCATCGCGTGGATCAGCGCGAGCTTCGACGTGCCGTACGCGTCCCACGAGTTGTAGGGCTCGACCGGTGCGAACAGGAACTCGTTGCGGCCTCGGGCGTGCAGTTTGGACACGACGGTGACCACGCGCGGGTCGCCGGCCGCGAGCAGGATCGGCAACAGCGCGTGCGTCAACTGCATCGTGCCGAGGTAGTTGGTGCGCCAGTGGATCTCGTGACCGTCGAGCAGCCGCGGCGCCTTCCAGGTGTTGCGCAGGTCGAGGTGGATGCCCGCATTGTTGACCAGGACGTCCAGCCCTTCGCCGTGGCCGGCTGTGTACCAGTCGGCGAAGCGCCGCACCGATGCGGCGTCGGTGAGTTCGAGCGGGTGGCCGCTGACCTGCCGGCCGGCGCTCGCCAGCGCCCCGACGGCCTCGTCCGTCGCCGACCGGGTGGTGATGACGACGCGCGCGCCCCAGTCGGCGAGTGCGGCGGCGGTCGCGAAGCCGAGAGAACCGGGCGATGCACCGGTGACCACGACCGTGCGCCCGGACAGGTCGATGCGCTCGGCCCTCCTCATCGGCGGAACTCTTCCACGGGCTCGAACCGCGCCTTCCGCTCGCCCATCTGATTGCGGTACCAGGCCTCCCGCCTGCGGCGCTGGTTGCGGTCGGCGACCCGGTCGAGGGCCGGGACGAGTCGCCGAGCGCTCTCCATCAGAAGCAGCACCGGCGCCTGGAGCACCGGCAGCACGACCCACGGCCAGGCGCGCGGCATCTCGTGCGACCGGTAGCTCTTCGGCAGCATCCAGAACCGGGTGTAGCCGATGAGCGCGCGGTACTCGATCTCGTCGCGCAGCCGCTTGGCCGGCTTGCTGCCCGGCTTCGGCGCGAACGCCGGCAAATAGGCCTCGATCAGCTCGTCCCCGTCCGGGCCGGCCAGGTACGCGCGCTTGACGAATGCGGCGAACATCAGCTGTACCGACTCGCGGAAGTCGCGCGGGTACCAGTCCGGCTGCACGCCGAGCAGGTGGCCGACGTAGCGCCAGAAGTGCAGCAGCGCCTCGATCTCGCGCACCGTCGTCTGATGCCCGGCCGACCACAGTGACAGGCCGGGTACGACGCTGCCGCCCATCAGGGTGAGCGTGGCGTCGGCGACGCTGATCGGTGCGCCCCACGCGTCGGGATCCCATTCCGGATGCTGGGCGAGCCGGCGCCTGATGAAGACGTGCATGATGCGCACCCGCATTGCGGTAGCGCGACCGGCCCCGCCGGCGTCCAGACCGCCTGGGTCGGACACGTCGATCCAGAACCGGATTGTCTCGAGCTGGCGGTGG
>JAVHVB010000430.1:0-5632 GCA_032160775.1 Pseudonocardiales bacterium
CAGCTACCGCCACCTTGAGACCGATGCGGAAGGACTGGCCCGACGGCAACACGATGTCGGCGACCTCGGCCATAACCTGCTGCATGGCCTGGGCACAGGCCACGGCCAGGTGGCCGTCGTCACCATCGAGCCAACAGGTCACTGCGTCGCCACTGAAGTAGACGACGCTGCCGCCGTAGCGGTGCAGCTCGCCGAGTACTGCATCGAAGACCACGCCAAGGGTCGCCGTCAGCTGCTCGGCACCACGCGTGGGGCCGTACTCGGCGTGCATCGCCTCCGTCAACGGGGTGAAGCCGGAAAGATCCGCGAACAACGCCGCCCCGCGCACCCGGTCCGGCATCAGCCGGCCGCTAGCGAGGGCCCGGCGCCGGTCGCCGGCGAGATAGGCCTCGGGGTCGTCCCATCCCGAAGGACTGCCCTGAATGATCAACCCCGGCACCAGCCCAGGATGCACGGTCGACCCGCAGGTGACCACATCGCACCGATCCCGGCCCATCTCGGCCTCGCAGCGTCACCGAGATGATCACGCGTGCCGCTGCTACCGTCCGCCCGTGGCCGGGACCTATCGCGAGGCGTTGATGTCGGTCATGCGAAACCGCAATCTCCGCACCGCGCAACTGTCCTCGTTCGCGGCGTGGAGCGGCGAGTTCCTCTTCATCACGACGACGACGGTGTACGCGTTCGAGCAGAACGGAGCAGCGGGCGCGGCACTGATCGGGTTCCTGCGGGTGCTACCCGCCGCGATCGCGTTGCCGCTCGTCGGAGCCCTCGCCGATCGGATCTCCCGACGCAGCCTGCTGATCGGCGTGACGAGCGCACGAACCCTCACCGCCGGCGGCGCGGCGATTGCCGCGGCGGCTGATCAACCCGTCGTCGTGTACGTGTTGGTGACGCTGTCCACGATCAGTCACGCGGCCTACCGGCCCACACTGGGTGCGATGCTGCCGAGTCTGTGCACGTCGCCGGAGGAGCTTGCCGGCTCGAACGCCGTGCGGTCGGTTCTCGACGGGCTCGCTGGATTGATCGGCCCTCTCGTCGCCGCCTTCCTGCTTGCGGCCTTCAGCCCTCCCGCCGCATTCGTAGCCGTGGCGGTGCTGTCCGTGTCCTCCTTGCTGCTCGTCGGCGCGTTGCAATACGACCCGCCACCCGTTGCCGAACCGGTGAGACGGTCACCTGGCGTGCTCGCCGACATCGGGGACGGCCTGCGCGAGCTGCGCCGCAGCCCGCACGGATCCATCGTGATCGCGCTCGGCATCTTGCAGAGCCTCGTCCGGGGTGCGCTGACCGTCTTCGCAGTGATCGTGGCGGTGAACCTCACCGGGATGGGCAAGGCCGGGGTCGGCGTGCTGTGGGCCGCCTTCGGCGTCGGCGGCCTGGTCGCGGCGCTTGCCTCGCTCGGAGCCGCTGGGAGCAAGCGACTTGGCACGGTGTTCGGCGTCGGCATAGCGACGTGGGGGCTACCACTCATCCTCTGCGGCGTCGCGACGCACAGCTTCGCCGTCGTCGCCGCGTTCACCGTCATCGGCGCGGCCAATGCCCTCGTGGATGTATCCGGCTTCACCCTGCTGCAGCGCGTGACTCCCGACCGCATGCTCGCGCGAGTGCTCACCCTGGCCGAGGCCGTGTTCGCATTGGCAACGGCGCTGGGGTCGCTCGTCGTTCCACCGATCGACGCCGCGCTCGGACACGCGGATGCACTCATCGTCATCGGCTGCCTGCTCCCGAGCGCAGTCGTGGTCAGCTATCCGTTGCTGCGCGCCATGGACCGGCACATCGGGGCCAGTACAGAGCGCATCGCGCTGCTGCGCCGAGTCGGCATGCTGCGGCTGCTGCCCGTCCCGGCCATCGAAAGTTTGGCTGCCGGCGTCACAATGCTGCATGTTCCGGCCGGCGTCGACGTCATTCGCAAGGGCGACATCGGCGACAACTTCTACGTGATCGAGTCCGGGCGGATGATATTGCTCGACGGCGGACATGAGTTCGGTGAGCTCGGCCCGGGTGACTCTTTCGGCGAGATCGCACTGCTACGTCGGGTCTTGCGAACGATTACCGTCCGTGCCGCCCAGGACGCAGACCTGGCGGTCGTCAGCGGTCCGCGATTCGTCGCCGCGGTCAACGGATTCTCCGCCACCGCATCGACCGCCGAGGAGATTGTCGGCCAGCACCTCCTCGGAGACCAACGCCGCCACGCCGAAGGCGGCGGGCAGCCGTAAGACCGGCAGTTGTAGGGCAAGTGGCACGACCATGGCACCCCTGTGCGTCAACCCGTCAGCGCGAGCGGGACTTTGGCTGGTTGATGACGGGTCCGGGAAGTGACTGATACCCCTAGCCCAGCAAATCCGGGGCCTGTAAGGGTGGGCGATACTGGGATCGAACCAGTGACCCCTGCCGTGTGAAGGCAGTGCTCTCCCGCTGAGCTAATCGCCCGGACATCCGCGCTGAGTCGTCCTCCGCGCGGCGCCAAGACTACAGGCCGGGCTTACCGGCCACGACCCATCCTGCGGCGATGAGTGCCGCGAGCAACGCAACCGACAGCAAGATCATGAGCACCCGGATCCACATCGGGCGCGACCGCACCCACGTCTTCCAGCGCACGAACACCCGGCGCACAGACGCGAGCAGCCGTGCCGCCCACGCGTACTCGCTCGCCAGAATGCTCAGGCCGCCGAAGATGATCAGCCAGCCCGGCCCGGGCAGCGGCAACAGGATGATGCCGACTCCGAGCACCGCGACGCCGAGCGCCGTGACCACGAGTCGCCAGATCAGCCGGCCTCCGGGGATCCTGCGGACCCGCGCACGGAAGCGGCCGAGGAAGGACGAACGGCGCGGGGCGGCCGTTGCGTCGTCGGTTGCCATTTGCCTGTCCGGTTCAGTCGGCCTGCGGCGCACTCGCCGCGGCGTCGACCTCGGCCAGGAACGGCTGGATCAGCGCGGTGACTGCCGCCGGCTGCTCTATCGAGCTGGAATGCCCGCAGTAGGGGACGACCTCCAGCCGCGCGCCGGGGATCAGCTCGGCGATCCTGCGGGCGCGCTTCACTGGCGTCGGCACATCGTCCGCGCCGACGATCACCAGCGTCGGCGCGACGATCGAGCCGATCTCGTCAGAGATCCCGCGCCGGTTCGCCACGGCGACAACCGCCTTGCGAATGCCGTTGCGGTCGAGGGGCCGGAGTTGCTGCACCCAGTCCTCGATGACCGCCCGCTTGGCCGGGTCGCGGTAGAAGGTCGGCGCGAACATGATCCTCTCGACCTGCTTGCGGATCGGCGCAAGGCCGGTGAACCGATAGACCTCCGCCAAGGCCTTGTCCTGGATCGCGGTCTTCCGGTCCTCGGGATCGGCGCTCGTGTCGAGCAGCACCAGTGAGCGGATCAGCTCCGGCCGGCGGGCTGCGATCCGCTGTCCGACGAAACCGCCCATCGAGAGACCAACCCAGTGCACCGGCCCGCCGACAAGCTCCTCGACGAGCCCGATCGCGTCCAGGCTCAGCGTGTCCATGTCGTAACCGGATTCAGTCGGCGGGGTGTCGCCCTGCCCGCGCCAGTCCAGCGCGATGCACCGATAGTCCGCCCGAAGCGCCGCGATCTGCGCGCCGAACATCCACTTGCTGAACAGCAGACCGTGCCCGAAGACAACCGTCGGCGCATCCGCGCGGGCCTTGGGCACGCCGGTGTCCGAGTAAGCGACAGCGGCGCCGTTCACGGTCAGGATCGGCACGGCAGCTCCTTCGGTCGGCTGCCGGAACAGTACCGAGATCAGGAGCGGACGAGCCGGGCGATGGCGTCCGACGCCTCTCTCACCTTGGCGTCCGCCTCCGGCCCGCCGGCCCGGGCAGCATCGACGACACACCCGCTCAGGTGTTCTTCGAGCAAGCCGAGCGCCACCGACTGCAGCGCCTTCGTCGCAGCGCTCACCTGGGTCAGGACGTCGATGCAGTACTTGTCGTCGTCGACCATCTTGGCGATGCCCCGCACCTGGCCCTCGATGCGACGCAGCCGCTTGAGGTAGTCGTCCTTATTGGCGGAGTACCCGTGCATCGTCCCACGATACCCCCACGGGGTATGAAGCTCAGACGGCGACGGCGCGCGCGGCGCGGAAGTCCGCCTCGGCGATCAAGCCGGCAAGCACGTCGTCCGGTACGGGCGTATCGGTCGTCACGATCATGACGGCCTCGCCGTCGGCGTCGGCCGCCGGCCGCAATCCCACTGCCGCGGAGATGATGTTGACGCCGGCCGCGCCGAGCGCCGTGCCGACCCGCCCCAACATGCCCGGCTGATCGCGATAACGGAACACCGCGAGATGCTGCTCCAACTGGACGTTGAATCGCGAACCCCACGCCTCCAGCAGGTGCGGCCGGTTGCGGCGGCCCAGCACGGTGCCGACCACCCGGGTGACCTCGGTGCCGCTGCGCAGCCGGACGCGCACCAGGTCGGTGAAGTCGCGCGCGTCGGAGCTGTGCCGCTCGGCCACCGCGATCCCCCGCTCGGCCGCGAGGGTGGCCGCGTTGACGTCATTCACCGCTTCCTCGGTGTGCCCGTCGAGCAGACCCTTCACCACCTGGATCGTCAACAGCCGGTCATCCCGCTCGGCGATCCGGCCGAGGTACTCCACCTCGAGCGCGTCGACCGACGTGCCCGGGGCCAGCGCCCCGGCGATCCGGCCGAGAGATCGGCACAGGCCGAGGAACGGGCCGACCGCTTCGAGATCCTCGGCCGCGATGGCCGGGACGTTCACCGCGCTGGTCACCGCCCCGCCGGTCAGCGCCGCGACGAGCTGCTCGGCTGCCTGGTACCCGGCGCGGTCGGTCGCCTCGGCCGTCGACGCGCCCAGGTGCGGAGTGACGACGACGTTCGGGTAGCCGAACAGCGGGTGCTCGGTGACCGGCTCGGTGGTGAACACGTCCAGCGCGGCTCCCGCCACCTTGCCGCTGTCCAGCGCGGCCTGCAGGTCGGCGTCGACCACGAGCGGCCCACGCGCGACGTTGAGCACGCGCACCCCGTCCTTCATCTTCGCGAACGCCGCTGCGTTCAACCAGCCCTCGGTTTCCTTGTTCTTCGGCAGGTGGATCGTGATGAAGTCCGCCACCGCGTAGACGTCGTCCGGCGTGGCGGCCCGCTCGGCGCCCAGTTCGCGGAACCGCTCCTCGGCGAGGTAGGCGTCGAAGGCGACGACCCGCATGCCGAAGCCGCGGGCGCGGTGCGCGACCAGCTGCCCGATCCGGCCGAAGCCGATCACCCCGAGCACCTTCTCGTGCAGCTCCACGCCGCTGAACTTCGCCCGCTCCCACGCGCCGCCGATCAGGGACGCGTGTGCCTGCGGCACGTTGCGGGCCAGCGCGAGCAGCAGCGCCATCGTGTGCTCGGCCGCGGTGATGACGTTCGACTGGGGCGCGTTCGCCACGACGACGCCGCGGCGGGTTGCCGCGTCCACGTCGACGTTGTCGACGCCCACCCCGGCGCGCGCGACCGCGCGGAGCCGGTCGGCCTTGGCCAGCAGATCGGCATCGACCTGCGTCGCCGAGCGGATCAGGATGCCGTCGAAGTCGGCGATCCGGTTCTCCAGCTCGGCGCGGTCCCAGCTGCTGCCGAGCTCGACGTCGAACCCGGCTTCGGTCAGCAGATCGACCCCGGACCG
>JAVHVB010000431.1:0-5753 GCA_032160775.1 Pseudonocardiales bacterium
TGAGCGACCCGGACATGATCGACAGCATCATCAACGCGGTGTCCATCCCGGTGATGGCCAAGGCGCGCATCGGCCACTTCGCCGAGGCCCAGGTCCTGCAGTCGCTCGGGGTCGACTACGTCGACGATTCCGAGGTGCTGTCACCGGCGGACTACACCCACCACATCGAGAAGTGGGCGTTCACCGTCCCGTTCGTCTGTGGGGCGACCAACCTCGGCGAGGCGCTGCGCCGTATCACCGAGGGCGCGGCGATGATCCGCTCGAAGGGCGAGGCGGGTACCGGCGACGTGTCGAACGCCGTCACGCACATGCGGACGATCCGTGGCGATATCCGCCGGCTCACCGGGCTGCCCGCCGAGGAGCTGTTCGCCGCGGCCAAGGAGCTGCGGGCGCCGTACGACCTCGTCGCCGAGGTCGCGCAGGCGGGCAAGCTGCCGGTCGTGCTGTTCACCGCCGGCGGCATCGCCACCCCCGCCGACGCGGCGATGATGATGCAGCTCGGCGCCGAGGGCGTGTTCGTCGGCTCCGGGATCTTCAAGTCCGGCGAGCCGGCCAAGCGCGCCGAGGCCATCGTCAAGGCCACCACCTTCTTCGACGACCCCGATGTCGTCGCGAAGGTCTCCCGGGGCCTCGGCGAGGCGATGGTCGGCATCAATGTCGACGAGATCCCGCAGCCGCACCGCCTCGCCGAGCGCGGCTGGTAGACGGTAACCGGTGGGTACCGCCCACCGGCGGGAACAACTCACCACTTTCGGTCCGGAGGCAACGGCGGTGTTGACGGTCGGGGTGCTGGCGCTGCAGGGCGACGTGCGCGAGCACATCCGCGCCCTGGACGCCGCCGGCGCCGCGGCGGTGCCGGTGCGCCGGCCGGAGGAGCTCGCCAAGGTCGACGGCCTCGTGCTGCCGGGCGGCGAATCGACCACCATCGTCAAGCTGGCGGGGATCTTCGACCTGCTCGAGCCGCTGCGCGCGGCGATCGGCGCGGGCCTGCCGGTGTACGGCTCCTGCGCGGGCATGATCCTGCTGGCCGATCGGGTCGATGCCGAGGGCTCGCCGCTCGAGGCCACCCTCGGGGGCATGGACGTGACGGTCCGGCGCAACGCGTTCGGTCGCCAGGTCGACTCGTTCGAGGAAGACGTGCACGTCGACGGGCTGCTGGGCGGCCCGGTTCGTGCGGTGTTCATCCGCGCGCCCTGGGTGCAGCAGGTCGGCCCGGCCGCCGAACCGCTCGGCAAGGTCAACCCCGGCACCGTGGACGAGCACGTGGTCGTCGTGCGGCAGGGCAACCTGCTCGCGACCTCGTTCCATCCGGAGCTGACCGGCGACCTGCGTATTCACGAACTGTTCGTGCGCATGGTGCGCGACGCCTGATCGCCCGCGTCGCGATCGCTAAGATGGCGGGTCGGACGATCGTCCGGTCAATCGGAACGACGAGAATGGACACCCCGTGAGCGGCCACTCCAAGTGGGCGACGACCAAGCACCAGAAAGCCGCCAAGGACGCCAAGCGCGGCAAGCTGTTCGCCAAGCTGATCAAGAACATCGAGGTGGCGGCGCGCACCGGCGGCGGCGATCCGGACGGCAACCCGACGCTGTACGACGCCATCCAGAAGGCGCGCAAGACGTCGGTCCCGATCGACAACATCGAGCGCGCGGTCAAGCGCGGCTCCGGGGCCGAGGCCGGCGGTGCCGACTGGCAGACGATCATGTACGAGGGCTACGGCCCGGGCGGGGTGGCTCTGCTCATCGAGTGCCTGACCGACAACCGCAACCGGGCTGCGATGGAGGTCCGCACCGCGATGACCCGCAACGGTGGATCACTGGCCGACCCGGGCTCGGTGACCTACCTGTTCAACCGCAAGGGCGTGGTGATCGTCACCCCGGCGCCCGGCACCGAAGACAGGGTCGAGGACGACATTTTGGCCGCGGTGCTCGACGCTGGCGCCGAAGAGGTCAACAACCTCGGCGACGCCTACGAGGTGATCAGCGAGGCCACCGACCTCGTCCCGGTGCGCACCGCCCTGCAGGACGCGAAGATCGAGTACGACTCGGCGGACACGATGTTCCTGCCGAGTGTGCAAGTCGAACTCGACGAGGACGGGGCACGCAAGGTGCTGCGCCTGGTCGACGCGCTCGAGGATCTCGACGACGTGCAGAACGTTTACGCCAACTTCGACGTCAGCGACGAGATCCTCGAGGCGGTCGGCGCGGAATAGGGACTGGGTCAGTCCTCGAACTCCTCGACCAGCGCCTCGGCCGTGTCGTGCCGGTCGAGTATTGCCGCGATCCGCTTGGCCTTCTCGACCGTCGCCCCCGAGCCGTGGGTGACCGCCATGTCCACGTTGAGCCGGGCTTCCGGGTACTCCCCGAGTCGCATTTCGACCATGCCCAGGTTCAGCGCAGCCTTGGCGCGCTCGACGGCGCCCAATTGCGGGTCGTTGAGCAGAGATGTCAGTAGTACGCGAGCCCGCAAGTAGTCATTGTTGAAGAACGCGCTTTTCGCTCCCTCGTTCGTCACGTTGTATTCGTTGATCGTCGTTCCGTCGGCCGCCGCGGTCAGCGCGGCCTGCTGCTGTGCGATCCAGTCGAGAAGAATCTTCGCCTCAGCCACGACATCGGCGATCCCGGTGCCGTGGGCGTACTCGGCGTACTGCTTCGCCTGGGTGAGGTCGTCCTTGTGGGCCAGGACGTTCGCGATGCCGAGTGCGCCCTTCGCCCGCGGGTTGGGGTCGGCGTGTCCGTTGTACACAGCCGTGTAGTGGGCGAGGGCGGCGTCGTAGTCGCCGAGCGCCATCGCGTCCGCGCCGGCAGCCAGCACCGCGGCCGATTCCTTCTGATCGACGTCCTGATCGGACTCGGCCGCGACCGCGGCCTCGTGGTGCGAGATCTCGGTCAGCCGGGTCTTCGCCTCGGCGCGGTACTGGGTGCCGGCTGAGGTGGACGCCTCGGTCAGCAGCGGTTTGGCCCCCGGCCAGTCCCCGGTACCCATGGCGGCGAGGCCGAGTAGATACGCGGCGTCGCCGTGGTCGGCGCCGGTCAGCAGGTTCTGGGCGTAGACCTCGTGCAACAGGTGCTGAATTTCCTGCCACTGGCTCAGCTGCGCAGAGTCGCGAGCCGCCGCGAGAACCTTTTTCGCCCCGTCAGAGTCCATGCCCGGCAGCATCGACCCTGCCCGGGGCCGGGGCAAGGGGTCACCCCAGATGCTGGCCGACGAACGCCAACTGCGCCGGCGCCTGGCTGCGCCAATAGGCCGAGTCGTGACCACCGGGCTCGATCCCGCCGGCCGGCGGAGGGGACAGGGCGGCCCGCAGGTCGCGGGTCACCGGCGCGAAACCGTCGCTCGCCCCGCAGTCGATGCGCAGCGGGACGCCGGACAACAGGCCGAGGCGGCCGAAGATGGCGTGCCGGTCGAAGTCCTGTGCGTCGTCGAAGGCGCCCTCGACGCTCTGCCACGAGTGGTGCCAGATCGCCGGGCTCTCGGCGACCGCCGCCGCGCACCGCGCCGCGCCGAGCACGCCGGCGAGGTAGAGGGCCCCGTAACCGCCCATCGACCAGCCGAGCAGGCCGACCCGGTGCACCCGGAGACCGTGGTCAGCCAGCAGAGGCAGGAACTCGTGCACCACCATCCCGGCCGGGTCGGTGCCCTGTCGTGGATGCCAGTACTCGTGGTCGCCGCCGTCGACGGACGCGATCGCGAACGGCGGCGTGCCGGCAGCGACGGTGTCGGCGAGGAACCGGTCGAGGTGCAGGCTCGCGTAGGTGTCGCCGTAGTGCCCGCCGCGGCCGTGCAGCGCGACGAGCACCGGCAGCCGGGCGCGGTCGTGCCCCGGCGGGTAGAGGACGGCCCAGCCGGTCTGCGTCCCGCCGCGCCGGCGGGACGCGAAGCTGCCGTGGACCCAGGTGCCGCTCGTCGGCCCGCTGTCGCCACCGCACGCTGCGAGGGCCAGTGCGAGACCGGCGCCGGCACCAGCGACGAGCATCGCCCGCCGGCTGACCCCGGAGCTCAGAGCGGGTTCTTCGTCCACCATCGGAACAGCTCGTAACCGAAGGCGTTCATCAGGTCCGTGCCGCCGAAGGCGCGGTAGACGGTATTGACGACAGCGAAGAAGGCGTCCTTGATCGGCCGCGCGTAGAACAGCAGGACGATGACGCCCAGCAGGCCCCACGGCTTCACCTGCTCCATGGCCTGCTGCGTCTCCCGGGAGAGGTAGGGCTCGATGATCGCGTAGCCGTCGAGGCCGGGAACCGGCAGCAGGTTGAGCACGGCGGCGGTGACCTGGAGCAACCCGAGGAACGCGACTCCTCCCCAGAAGCGCGCATGGTTGTCGCCGCCGCCGAGGTACTGCACGACGTCGAGGTTCGACAACTGGCTGCGCGCCAGCACGATGAGCCCCACCGCGAACACGATGTTCGTGATCGGGCCGGCCGCCGCGGCCATGCTGCGCGAGGCCTTGCTGCGAAACGCGTGCGGGTGCAGGTAGACCGCGCCGCCGGGCAGCGCGAAGCCGCCGCCGACGATGGCGACGAGCGGCAGGATGATCGACAGGAACGGGTGCGAGTACTTGAACGGATTCAGGGTCAGGTAGCCGCGTGCCTCGACGCTGAGGTCGCCCGCCCGGTAGGCGGCGTAGGCATGCGCGAACTCGTGGATGCACACCGAGGTGATCCAGCCGCCCAGCACGAGGACGAAGACCCCGAAGTCGCCCAGTCGCGACCCGGGCTCGGTCACCAGCCAGGCGAGGGCCGCCCCGACCGCGGTGACCGCGAGAACAGCGAGAAAGAGTGGGCTGGGGCGGACCGCGCCGCGCTGCCGGCCGAGGTCGTAGATCACGCCTTGACCCTACGGCCGGCCGCGCCGGCCCCCCGTTATCTATCGCGCCGCGTCGCGGGCAGTCAGTGCCCGGTCACGGGGTCACGTCGGCACAGACCGCGTAGGCGGTTCCCGTCCTCGGCGTGGCGGTCGTGTTCTGCAGCGTGAGCAGCCAGTTGTGCGTCGTCTCGGGCAGGTTCTCGGTCACCAGCACGCCGCCGCCGACGCCGCTGAAGCCGCCGCCTGTCACAAGATCGCTGCCGCAATCGACGCGGGTGCCGACCGCGATGTTGGCCGGCAGGTCGACGTTCTTCTTGACGATGTAGGTCGAGGTGAGCCCAGCCGGCCCGGCGGGCCCCTGCGGACCCGCTGGACCTTGCGGACCCGGCTGACCGGGCGAACCCTGCGCGTTCCAACTGATCGCGAACTCGCCCGGCTTGCACGCGACACCTTCATCGACGACCCGCAGGTCGCCCTTGTAGGTGGGCAGCCCGCTGATCAGGCTGTCGTTGCGTGCATAGCAGCCGTGGATCGTGCCGTCGGCAGACGGGATGGCTGCGAAGGCAAGCGATCCCACCCCGGCAGCGGCGAGCACGACGCCTCCGGCGAGTGCGAGTGTGGGTTTGGACAATCGTCGAACAGGTCCGCTGATCATGGTTCCTCCTTGTCGGGCGGTTGGCTGATGACGGATCAGATGATCGAGCCGACCTGGATGAGCGTCAGCTTCGCCGACAGTTCCTCGTCGCCGGACGTCGTGCAGAAGACGTCAGAGGTTGCCGGGGCACTCAGCGTGAAGACCCCGGTGAGGGCCATCGTCGCGTTCGCCGACCGCTGACTCGGGATGGCGTAGTGCACCGAGTTGGACGAGATCACCGATCCCGGGATGCGCAGGAAACAGTCCCAGGAGTAGCTGTGATCGTCGGTGTCGAAGTTGAAGCCGGTGG
>JAVHVB010000432.1:0-4943 GCA_032160775.1 Pseudonocardiales bacterium
CCGGCGTTCACCAAGGACGGCACGATCACCGCCGGGTCGTCCTCGCCGATCTCGGACGGCGCCGCGGCCGTGGTCGTGATGAGCAAGACCAAGGCCGAGGAGCTCGGCCTGCGCTGGATCGCCGAGATCGGCGCGCACGGCAATGTCGCCGGGCCGGACAACTCGCTGCACAGCCAGCCGGCGAACGCGATCAAGGACGCGCTGCGCAAGGAGAACCTCGGCGTCGCCGACCTCGATCTCATCGAGATCAACGAGGCTTTCGCCTCGGTCGGCCTGCAGTCGATGGCCGACCTCGGGGTCACTGACGAGATCGTCAATGTCAACGGCGGCGCGATCGCACTAGGCCACCCGATCGGCATGTCCGGCGCTCGGCTCGCGCTCAGCCTCGCGCTCGAGCTGAAGCGGCGCGGCGGCGGCACAGGGGCGGCCGCGTTGTGCGGCGGCGGCGGCCAGGGCGACGCGCTGATCCTGCACGTCCGCGCCTGACCCGGCTGTCCATGGCCGTTTCCCGGCGCGACGTCGACGTCAGCGACCTCATCGCGCGGGCCCGGAAGGGCCAGCCACGTGCGGTGGCCAGGCTGATTTCGCTGGTCGAGAACGACGCGCCGGGGTTGCGGGACATCGCCGCGGCGCTCGCCCCGTTCGGCGGCCACGCGCAGGTGGTCGGTCTGACGGGCTCGCCGGGCGTGGGCAAGTCGACGACCACATCCGCGCTCGTCGGCGCCTTGCGCGGGGCGGGCCGGCGGGTCGGTGTCCTGGCGGTCGACCCGTCCTCGCCGTACTCCGGCGGGGCCCTGCTCGGCGACCGGGTGCGGATGCAGGACCACGCGACCGACGAGGGCGTGTTCATCCGTTCGATGGCCTCCCGCGGGCAGCTCGGTGGGCTGTCCGCCGCTGTGCCCCAGGCGCTGCGGGTGCTCGACGCCGCCGGGTGCGACGTGGTGCTGGTCGAGACCGTCGGCGTCGGTCAGGCCGAGGTCGAGATCGCCTCGCTCGCCGACACCACGCTGCTCGTCGTCGCGCCCGGATTCGGCGACGGGATCCAGGCGGCGAAGGCCGGCATCATCGAGATCGCCGACGTCTTCGTGGTCAACAAGGCCGACCGGGACGGCGCCGATCAGGTGGCCCGCGACCTGCGGTTCATGCAGTCGCTCGGCGGCCGGCACTCCGCGCCCGGCTCCTGGCGGCCGCCGATCGTGAAGACGGTGGCCGCCCGAGCCCCGTCCGCCGACAGCGGCATCGACAAGGTGATCGAGGAGATCGAGAGGCACCGCGCCTGGATGGACGAGCACGACGAGCTGTCGACGCGCCGCCGGGCCCGGGCCGCGGCTGAGATCGAGGCGATCGCCCTCGGCACGGTCCGCCAGCGGTTCGGCCAGGTGCACGGCTCGGCTGCGCTGGACGCCGCGGCGGCGCGCGTCGTGGCCGGCGACACCGACCCCTACACCGCCGCCGACGAGCTGGTCGCCTCCCTCTGAAGGGTTAGTCGAGGCTGGAGATGAAGTCGCGGGTCAGTTCGGCGGTGCGCGCGGGGTGCTCGAACTGCGGGACGTGCCCGCAGTCGTCCAGCACGATCGAGCGGCCGGCCGGCAGCGCCTGGTCCACGAACCGCGCGAAGCCGGACGGCACGAGCACGTCGTTGGCGCCCCAGACGAACAGCGTCGGCGGTTTGAGCGAGGGCAGCCGGTCCCAGAACCCGCTCTCGCCGAACGGCTCGTCGAGGTAGATGTTGCGCAGCGCGGAGAAGATCGCCAGCCGGTTCTGCCGCACCGACACGACGCGCACGAACTCGTCGATCGCCGCCTCGTACCAGGCATCGCGCAAGCGGGTGGGATCGGCGAACAGGCCGCGCAGCCCGCGCATCGCCATCCTGCGTGGCACCCTGACCGGCAGGGCGGCGATCTCGTCCGGCACGAGCCGGACGAAGGGCACGAGCTGGCGCAGTTTCCGGAACGCGACGGCCGGGCACAGCAGCACCAGGCCGCGGACCTCGAACGGTGAGTTCAACGCCGCCTCGAGCGCGGTACGCCCGCCCAGGCTGTTGCCGACGAGGACGGCCGGCTGGTCGCACGTCTCGCGCACGAACGCCGAGAGCCAGTCACCGAGGAACCGGGCGGCGTGCGGCGAGTTCGTCGCCTGGCTGCCGCCGTGCCCCGGCAAGTCGGGAGCGAGCACGCGGTAATCCTTCGCCAGCGCCGGGATCAGCGGCAGCATCGAGGCGTTCGTGGCGCTCAGCCCGTGGACGAGGACGACCGGCGGCGCGTCCACCGGGCCGGCCTCGAGATAGAACGTCTCGATGCCACCGGCGCGCACCGTGCGGGTCGCGGTGCGGGTGTCGTCGGGCGTCTCGCCCGGGAACAGGCCGTCGAGCTGGAGCGCCAGGGCGAGGTTGCCGCGCACGGTCAGCGAGCCGTCGAGGAATGCCTGGACGCCCGACCGCGCGCCGGACACGACGTCGGTCAGCACCGGCAGCGCGGCGCGCACGCTCGTCGTCGGGCGCGGTGGACCGCCGCGCCGGGCGCTGGCCCGGCCGTCCTCGATGTCGACGGTCCAGTTCGCCATTCCACCCGCGGAGAACAGCATGCTGGCCCGCGTGCCGGCCAGCAGCGGCGAGTACATGCCGAGCAGCCGCTCACGCAGCAGCGGCAGCAGATCATTGGTGTCGGTCAGCACAACATCCACATAGTGCCGAATCGGCCGGTCCCGGGCGCGGCGAAACCTTACTGATGGGTAACCTCAGCGCCGAGGAGGACCGATGGCGCGCATCAACGGTGAGGTCGACGAGGGATTCGGCAAGGTCGCCGACCAGTTCCGCCGCAACTTCGAGCGGCGCGGCGATGTCGGCGCCGCAGTCGCGGTGCACCGCGACGGCCGGCCGGTCGTTGACCTGTGGGGCGGCCTGCGCGACTCCGAACGCCGATTCCCGTGGGAGCGCGACACCATGGTCCCGGTCTTCTCCTCCACCAAGGGCGTGTCGGCGCTCGTCATGGCGTCGCTGCGGTCCAAGGGGCTGCTCGACTGGGACGAGCGCGTCGCGCACTACTGGCCGGAGTTCGCCGCCGCGGGCAAGCAGGACATCACCGTGCGCCAGTTGCTCGCCCACGAGGCGGGACTGGCGGTGATCGACACCCGGTTGCGGGCCGCGACGCTGAGCGATCTCGATGCGCTGGCCGAGATCCTCGCGGCCCAGCCGCCCGGCTGGGAGCCGGGCAGCGGACACGGCTACCACGCGGTCAGTCTCGGCTTCTACCAGAACGAGCTCGCCCGCCGGGTCGACCCGCAGCACCGCACGATCGGCCGCATCCTCGCCGAGGAGTTCGCCGCACCGCTCGGGCTCTCGTTCCACATCGGGCTGCCGGACAGCGTCGATCTCGACGACGTCGCCGTGCTCGGCCGGCTCGGGCTGCGCGGCGCGGTGCGCCAACTGCCCGGCGTGCCGTGGGCGCTTGCCCGGCGGCTGGCGAACAAGCGCAGCCCGGTGGCTCGCTCGCTCGCCAACCCGGCCCTCGCCAAGGCCGAGCGATTCACCCAGCGGCACGTCCTCGCGCCCGAGATCCCCTCGTCCAACGGCGTCGGGACGCCACGCTCGATCGCCGCGCTGTACGGCGCGGCCGCCATCGGCTCGCCCAAGCTGCCGATCGACGCGGTGACCTTGCAGGAACTCGCCGAGCCGGTGACCGCGCCGCCGGTGGCCGACCTGTTGCTCCTCGCCCGGCGCGCGTTCGCCCTCGGCTTCAGCCGCCCGGTGCCCGGGCACTGGTTCGGCTCGCCCGCGGGGCGGGCGTTCGGGACGCCCGGGCTCGGCGGATCGTTCGGCTTCGCCGATCCGGATGCCCGGCTCGGCTACTCCTATGCCCCGAACCGGCTGGGCATCCGGCTCAGCGACGACCCGCGCGAGACGGCGTTGCGCCGCGCGGTCTACGCCTCGCTCGGCTGAGGTTCCGGGTCCATTCCGGCCGAGTGCTCGACCTCGAGCAGCGAGACCTCGTGCAGTTTCGCCTCATAGGCCCGGTGCCCGCCTCGTACCCCGAACAACCGCTTCGACAGCACCAGATAGAGGACGGCCGCCACGTTGATGCCCAGGGCGGCGATCTTGAGCCAGCTGACCTTCTCGGTGAGTTCATAGACCTCGAGCGGGATGAACAGCGTCGTCCCGATGACCGCGACGTACTCGCCCCATCGCTTGAGTACCCACAGGCCGACGCCCTCGACGAGCTGGAGCAGCCCGTAGAACAGGATGCCGAAGGCGATCCAGTTCAGCGTCGACTGCCTGGCGTTGAGAACCTTCTCGATGGCGTGGACGGTCGCCGAGTCGGAGACGTTGAAATGGATCTGGTCGAAGAACGGCTTCAGCGCGGTGAGGTCCTTGTCGACGAGTTCCTTGATGCTCGCCTGGGTGCTCTTCAGCTTGAACACCGCCGCGGCCAGCAGCAGCAGGATGACCCCGCGCAGCCAGCGCTCGACGGCAAGCGCGCGCAGGATGAACGCCGCACGCAGCGCCTTGCCGCGCAGCAGGATCGGCGCGTCGTCGGCCGGCCCGCTGCCGTGGGGGTCGCCGAGGACGTAGGTGCCGCAGCGCAAGCAGCGCCACGCGTCGCCGAGTGGCGTGCTCGCTTCCAGCTTCGTCCGGAACTCCTCCTCATCCGGTGCGTACGTGACATGTCCCTTGCGCGAGCAACTTCGGAGGTTCCAGTCCATGGCCACGGAGGGTGCCAGTTTCCTAGGCTGGCTGTCGATTCCGCCGCGCCTCATCCGTCGGGATGGTTGAGAGGTCCGAGGGACGGGCTTCACGCTCGAGGGGAGTTCCGATGTCGCAATACCTGATCCTGATCTATGACGACGAGGCCGCGTGGGAGAGCGCGCCGCCGGAGACCAGCGGCCAGATCCACCAGGGCCACAGCACGTTCGCGGAGAAGAACGGGGCCGCCCTCGCCGGCGGCAAC
>JAVHVB010000433.1:0-3131 GCA_032160775.1 Pseudonocardiales bacterium
CAGCCGTACTCGGTCGTGATCTTCGATCAGCGACCGAGCCTGTACACCGAGGACTCCTTCGAGCAGGCCGTCGACGTCGTCGCGTCCGTACTGGTGGCTTCGGCGGTGAACAAGGCGCCGGTCGAGCTCCGGCTCACCGACGGCACCGTGATCGGCGGCCCGCGGGTCCGGGACGTCACCGCGCTCGTCGATCACATGACCGGGGTGCACGCCGACCCCGACGGTTCGCTGCAGCCGCACCTGCTCACGCTGCGCCGCACCCGAGGCGGCACCTCGCTCGTGGTGGTCACCGGCGAGCTCGACGCCGCGGACCTGCCGTACGTCGCCGCGCTGCGCCGCCGCTTCGACCGGCTCGTGGTCATCTCCGTCGACATCGAACCCCGAGCGCCCATCGACTTCCCCGGGGTGCGGGTCATCGTCGGCAAGGACGCGGACGCGGTGTGCGCGGCCTGGAACCTTCAGGTGCACACATGAGAAAGGTGATTCCGTACTCGCTGCTGCCGCTGTCGTTGATCGCGTGCGTGCTGGCGAGTGCCCCGTGGCTGCGCGCGTTCCCGTCCGCCGTCATCTCGGTGCCGCTGTTCGGCGCGGCGGCACTGAGCGTGCTCACCCCACTGATCGTCGTGGGCATCGGCGTGCGGCGCCTGTGGGTTAGCGCGCTGATCGATCTGGTGCTGTTCGTGTTCTACGAGCTGCTGGTGACGTTGCGCGAGCCGGCCGGGTTCCACAGCTTGTACGTCGGCCTGGTCCACGGGCCGTCGCAGATCCTCACCTTCGCGCTGCCTCTGGTGAGCCCACGAACCCTGCTCGTGGCACCCGTCGCCCTGTGCTGGCTGTCCGGCGCGATCATCGGCGAATGCGTTTCCCGCGGCTGGCAGTCGGTGCTGCCCTATATGACGCTGCTGGTGACCTTCGGGCTGTCCTACGCCGGGACCGCGCGGGCCGTCACCAGTTCGGCGGACGGACGTCGCTACGACACCGTCCTCGCAGCAGCGTTGTTGGTGGCGCTGCTGCTGCTGCGCGCTGCCCAGGCCTGGATCGCGCAGGACGAGAGTGCCGAGATGACCCAACCCGACGGCATCCTGCCGCTGCGCGGGCTTGCGATCGGGACGGTGCTCTCGGTGGTCGTCGGTCTCGCCGCCGCCGCGGCGGTGCAGTCGTCGGCATTCGACGGCCGTCCTGTGACGCCGGCCCGGGTGCCGCCGCTCGATCAGAGCCGTCCACTGACGCCGGTCTCCTTCGTGGCGGGTCTGCGGCCGGCCGATCCCACGAGCACGGGTGACGTGCTCTTCAAGATGAGCACCGATCGGGCGACGTCCAACTACGTGTCCATCGCGACCGTCGACTACTACGACGGCGACGGGTGGTCGTTCACCCGCACGTTCCGACCGTCCGGCGGGGTGATCCCGGCCGAGACCGACCCGTCGATGCGCGCGCACGGCAAGCCGGTCACCCAGCAGTACACGATCGGCAAGGGGGCCATGACCACCGTCCCGTGGATGCCGTACCTGAGTCGTGCGCAGCGGGTCACCGGCAAGTCGGTCAACGTCGACTCCGACAGCGGCATGATCGTCCCGGCGAACTCCCTGCACGCGGGTGACGAGTACACGGTGCAGTCCACGGTGCCGGACAAGAACTTCACTGATCTGGGCAAGACCGCGCTGCTCGGCACGTCCGCCTCGCAGATCGACACGACGCTGGCCAACGGCCTGTCCGTCCCGCTCGGCACGCTCATCACGTCCCTCGCGCAGGAGACAGGCACCCCGAGCGACCAACCCATCCCCTTCCTGAACGCGGTCGCGAAGGATTTCCAGACCAAGTCCACGTTGGCGGGCGGGCCGCCGACGAGCAGCGCGAGCCCCTCCGCCCCTGCCTCCAAGTCGGGGGGCAGGTTCCGGGCGCCGGCCCAGGTGCGGCCGGCGGGCCGGAAGGCCGCGCCGCACCCCACTGCCGTCCGTAGCACGCCGCACCCGACACCGTCCGACAGCCCGACTCCGACGCCGTCACCCAGCTCCACCGGACACACCGGTGGAACCAGCTTCGCCGACGTCCTCGCATCCATTCGCGGCTCGCATGCGGCCACGCCGGAGCAGTACGCGACGTTGATGGCGCTGATCGCTCGCAGGATGGGCGTGCCGGCCCGGGTCGTAGCTGGTTTCCGGCTCACCCCACCGAACGGGTCGTCGATGCTGCCGGCAGGCACCTACGGCGTGACGACATCCGAAGCCTGGACCTGGGTCGAGATCCCGGTGCGCGGGCTCGGCTGGGTCGTGCTCGATCCTTCTCCGGGGACGTACTCGCGGCAGACGCCGCCGCAGACCGGCGGCTCGACACCATCGCCCACGCCGAGCCCGACCCCGTCACAGAACGCGCTGCTCACCCAGTCGAACAACGGTGGCCACGCGGTGGCGCCGAAGAGCAGGACACCGCACGAGAAGGGTGTCTCGACGACGTCCGTCCTGCTGATCGCGCTGATCGTGCTGCTGGCCGTCATAGTCGTGCTCGTGGCCGTGCTGTTGGCCCGCAAACGGGTCCGGGCCCGCCGCCGACGGCGCACCGGTGATCCTCGGCGACGGCTGCTCGGCGCCTGGCAGGAGAGCCTCGACGTCCTCGTCGAGTCCGGCCTGCCCGATCTCACCCACCTGACGAGCGCCGAGGTGGCGGCGACCACCGGCGAGCGGTTCGGCGGCGAGCCCGCCGCCCAGGCCCGTTACATCGGGGACGCCGCGAACGTCGCCATCTTCAGCCCGACGTCGTGGATCGGGCCGGCCGAAGCCGATGCCGTCTGGCGGGCGCAGGTCGTCCTGACCAAATCGGTCCGCCGCCGACTGGGATGGCGCGACCGGGTCGGTGCCGGCTTGCGCTACAACCGCGGCAAGCGGGTCGAACCGCGGGTCGGCCCGTCGTCCTGGTCGGCGGCGGCCAAGGCTCGCGCGACCGCGAACAGCCGGGGCAGGCACGCCCGGCCCCGGCGGGGCCGCCAGGCCGCCAAGTAGGTCGCCCGCCCGATCAACGTCCGGCCATCATTTGGGCGCGCTGCCGGTACGCGTCGAGCAGGGCGTGCAGGTAGCGCAGATCTGCCATCGACCGGTTCGTGGCCGGTAGGTCCAGCGGCCCGTTGCGCGTCAGCA
>JAVHVB010000434.1:0-5690 GCA_032160775.1 Pseudonocardiales bacterium
TCGTCACGCTCGGTGCAGCCGTCAAGCCTGGTGCGCAGCGAGGCCGGCCCACGGCTCGAGGTCGGGCGAGACGGCCAGCCCTTCGGGACACAGCTTGCGGAAGTCGCACCACGCGCAGGCGCTGGACGGCAGCGGCGGGAACACCTCGTCGACGTGGGCGCCGGAGGCGAGCGTGTCCGTGGCCGAGACGATGTCGGCCGCCGTGTGTTCGGCACGCTCGAGGTGACGGTGTAGCGAGTCCTCGGTGTGTTCGAAGGTCGCCACCGATCCGCTGGGCAAGTGGTGCAGCTCGACCCGCCGGCACACCCGGCGCAGCGTGCGGCGCACACCGAGCACGTAAAGCGCCAGAGCTTGGGAACCGCGTGCGTCGTCGGTGTCGAGCTCGCGCCGCCCGGTCTTGTAGTCGACGACGACGAGTTCGTCGCCGCGCTCGTCCACCCGGTCGACCCGGCCGGACACTGCCAGGTGCGGGGTGTAGGTGGCGACGGTGCGCTCGACGCCCACGGGCTCGACGTCCGGGTCGATCGAGCCGGACAGGTAGCCACGTACCCAGCCGGCCGCTTCGTCGCGGCAACGCGCCGACTGCTCCTCGTTCCGGAATCCGAGGTACTGCCAGTTCCGCTCGACCAGCTGCGCGCCGACCTCCGGCGTGCGGTGCCGGCGCGGCAGGTGGAACCACTTCGCCAGGGCGAGGTGTGCGACGGCGCCGACCGTGTTGTGCGCCCACGGGCCGCCACGCTGGGGCGCCGGCCGGTCGAGATAGCTGAATCGGTACCGGCGCGGGCAGTCGAAGGCCGCCAGGCGGGACGGGGTGCACTGGAACAGCCGCGCCGGCATCTGCGCCAGCGTCAACTGCTCTGTCGTCATGTGCCCACGGTAGGCGTGGCCACCGACAATCAGCCGCCGACGGGCCGCAGCGCGCTCGGCAGCGCCAGCAGCCGCTCGTACTGGTCCGGCACGGTCAGCCGGGCGCCGAGCGGGGTCGGCTTGTTCAGCCCGTGGTAGTCCGACGACCCGGTGGCGATCAGGTCGAGGTCATGCGCCAACCGCGCGGCGTGGGCCCGATCGTCGGCGCCGTGCGCGGGATGGTCGACCTCGAGCCCCACCAGGCCGGCGCCGGCCATCGCCTCGACGGTGTCGTCGGACACGATGGGCCCGCGTCGGCGCGCGATCGGATGGGCGAACACGGGTAGTCCGCCGGCGGCGCGGATCAGCGCAAGCGCGTCGAACACGTCGGTGTCGGCCTTGGGGACGTAGTACGGCCCGCGGCCGGCGAGCAGGTCGCGGAACGCGGTGTCCACATCGGGAACGGCGCCCACCTCGACCAGCGCCCGGGCGAGGTGCGGGCGGCCGATCGAGCCGCCGCCGGCGAGCTCGTCGATCCGGGCCCAGCTGATCGGGTAGCCGTCGGCGACCAGGTTCTCGACCATCGTCGCAGCGCGCTCCCGCCGCGATGCGCGCAGCCGCGCCCACTCCGCCTGCACCGCTGCGTCCGTCGGGTCGATCAAGTAGGCAAGCAGGTGCAGGCTGACCCGCCGGCCGTCGACGTCGAGATGGACGCAGGAGAACTCGACACCCGGCACGACAGTGAGGGCGGGCGGCCGCGCCGCGATCGCGGCCGCCCAGCCGGCGGTCGTGTCGTGGTCGGTGAGGGCGACGACGTCCAGCCCGGCAGCGGCGGCCGCGGCCATCACCTCGGCCGGTGAGTCGGTGCCGTCCGAGGCCGTGCTGTGCGCGTGCAGGTCGATGCGCATTCGCGGCTGCGGCTAGTCCCGGTAGCGGCGGTGCCGGCCGCCGCGGTCGTCCGGCAGGAAGGGCAGCGGCTCAGTGACGTAGGCGCGAGGGTCGTCGTCCGGGTCTGGCACGCTCGGATCGCCGAAGACGACGCGACGCAGTTCCAGGTAGAACGCGTGCGGCGTGGCGATGCGTTCGAGGCGGCGCACGTCCGGATGGTTCCCCGGCGCCTCGAGTTCGATCGTGGCGTAGCCGAGGATCTTGCCCGGGACGGTCTGCACCATCCGCGCGCCGGAGATCCGGTCGACCCGTAGCGACGCCTCGCTCGTGGTCGTCTCCGGGACGCCCTGCACCCGGATGATCCGCTTGCTGGTCAGGATCACCCACTCGGCCTGCCAGGTCTGCCAGCGCAGGAAGGCGAACCCGCAGACGACCAGGACGAACAGCCAGGCCATCGGGTTCGGCGCCGCGATCGCCATGAGCAGCAGCAGCACGAGAGCCAGGGCGAGCAGCAGGTGCGGCCGGCGGAACAGGACGACCCAGTGATGCCGCGCGCGGGCGCGCACCGGCAGCTCAGAGGGCAGGAGGGCCGGCACAGCGGGTCAGGACGCGAGCTTGTCCAGGAAGTCGCCCACGCCGTGCGCGACGTTGGTGGCGACGTGCCCGGCACCCTTGACCATGTTCGCGGCCTGGTCGGGGGAGGTCATGATGTAGAAGACGAGGAAGGCGCCGATGAGTCCGGCGATGGCTACCTTGACCACCTGTGCGTCCTCCTCGGGCGAATGAGCTTGGTAGGTGCGACCGGTCGGCGCACCTCGGAATCGTTCCTACCGCACGGTTCGCCCGATTCGCGGGAGCCGCGCCGCACGCCGGTCGGGAGGTTGAGTGGTGGATCGAAAGCCCTGCGCGGGCGCAGTCGTGCACGACGCGGTCGGCCGGCTGCTCGTCGTGCGCCGCGCGCGGCCGCCCGCGGCGGGGTCGTGGTCGATCCCCGGCGGCCGCTGTGAACCCGGCGAGGACCCGGCCGCCGCGTGCGCGCGCGAGGTGACGGAAGAAACCGGGCTGGTGGTCGAGGTCGGCCGGTTGATCGGCACCGTGGAGCGGCCCGGGCCCGGCGGGAGCGTCTACGTGATCGACGACTTCGCCTGCCGGCTCGTCGGCGGCGCGCTCGTTGCCGGTGACGATGCGGCCGAGGCTCGGTGGGTCAGCCGTGCGGAACTCGCCGAGCTGCGCCTGGTCCCGGGGCTGGTCGACGCGCTGACCGAGTGGGACGTCCTACCCGCCTGACCGCGCTACAGTGCGCTTCGATCGCCGGCTCATCGGACGCGGGGGCGCTGTGCGCGTTTTGTTCTCGACGACGGCCGGCGCCGGGCACTTCGCGCCGATCGTGCCGTTCGCCCGCGCAGTGAGCGACGCCGGTCACGATGTCCGCGTTGCGGCTGCGGAGTCGTTCGCATCGACGGTGCAGCGCGCGGGCTTCGAGCACGCCCCGTTCGACGATGCCGACCCCGCTGAGATCGGTGCCGTGTACGCACAACTGCATCGCGTAACGGTGGACGAAGGAAACACTCGCGTGGCGCGCGAGATCTTCGCGCGGATCGACTCCGCGGCGGCCCTGCCCAAGCTGCGCGCGATCGTCGACTCATGGCGGCCGGACGTGGTGATCGGCGAGACCGCCGAGTTCAGCAGCGCGCTGGTGGCCCAGGAACGCGGCCTACCGCAACTGCGGGTCAACATCGCCCTCGACGCGTTCACCGAGCAGATGTACGAGCTGGTCGACGAGCCGCTGCGCGAACTAGGTTGCGCCACCGGGAGCGAAGACCTGCGGGCAGTCCCGCGGCTGACGCTGCTGCCGAGTGCGTTCGACGCGCAAGCCGGTTCGGCAGCCGTGCACCGGTTCCGGGATGCATCGGTGGCCAGCGCAGACCATGACATCCCGTCATCGTGGTGGCCTGAGCGCTACGCCGATCGACCGCTGGTCTACGTCACCTTCGGCAGCATTGCCGGCGGCACGGGCTTTTACCCCGGCTTCTACCGCCGCGTCCTGGACATGCTCGCCGACGTGCCTGCGCGGGTGTTGATGACCCTGGGCGCCGGTCTCGACCCTGCTGCGCTCGGCGAGCTGGCGCCCAACGTCCACGTCGAGAATTGGTGGCCACAGGAAAGCGTCCTCGGTGCGGCCAGCGTGGTCGTCGGCCACGGCGGTTTCGGCACGACGATCGCCACGCTCGCGCACGGCGTGCCGCAGGTGATCGTCCCGCTGTTCGCGGGCGACCAGTACGCGAACGCCGACCGGGTCGGCGCCGTCGGCGTGGGAATCTCGCTCTCGCCCGGCGACCCGGTGTCGCTGCGTTCCGCAGACGTGATCCCGGCCGGGCCCGATTTGACGTCGCTGGCCGAAGCGGTGTCGCGTGCCCTGACCGACCGGGCGCTCGCCGCGACCGCCCGGTCAGTCGCGGCCGAACTCGCGAACCTGCCGAGCGCTGCGGAAGCCGTCGACGTCATCCTTGCGCAGACGTCGCGCTGAAAGTTCCGGCTCAGCCGCGCGGAATCGCTTCCGGTCGGCCCGGCTGCTCGCCGCCGCGCGCCTCGATGTACTCCTTCGTCGGCACCATGACCTTGCGCCGGAAGATGCACACGATGGTGCCGTCCTGCTTGTAGCCGATCGTCTCGACGTACACGACGCCGCGGTCGGACTTCGACTTGGACGCCGTCTTGTCGAGGACGGTCGTCTCGCCGTAGATCGTGTCGCCGTGGAAGGTCGGCGCGACGTGCCGCAACGACTCGACCTCCAGGTTCGCGATCGCCTTGCCGCTGACGTCGGGCACGGACATGCCGAGCAGCAGTGAATAGATGTAGTTGCCGACCACCACGTTCTTGCCGAAGTCGGTCGTCTTCTCCGCGTAGTTGACGTCCAGGTGCAGCGGGTGGTGGTTCATCGTGAGCAGGCAGAACAGGTGGTCGTCGTACTCGGTGACCGTCTTGCCGGGCCAGTGCTTGTAGACCGCGCCGACCTCGAACTCCTCGTAGTAGCGACCGAACTGCACGATGCGGCGTCCTTTCCGTCGGCGGAACCTCGGCCCCGATCCTGCCCGCTGCGCGCACCGGGCGCCTCGGAATGTGGCCGATCGCGCTTCGTCGCTCGCGGGTCAGCTCAGTTCGGCCGGCGCGCGGCCCAACTCGCGCAGGTCGATGCGCTGCTCGCGCCACCGCTCGCGCAGGGACGCACTGCCGTGGACGCGCGCCCAGGCCAGCTCGTTCGCCGTGGCGGGCAGCACCTGCAGGATCGCGATCTCGGCGCCCTCGGTGGCGACCACCGGCACGGTCGACTCGGCGACGACCACGCCGGTGCACCGGGATCCGGGTGCGAGCGGTTCGGCGAGGTCGACGGTCGCACCCGCGCGATGGACCAGCCCTTCGACGGCCGGTGCGGCCGCGAGAACGGCGAGCCTGCGCCACACATCGCGATGGCGGGGACCGGCATCTCGCACCTGCAGCAGCAACTCCGCCCGCGGGCCGTCCGCCGCCACGACCGCCTCGTCCGCGCCGGTCATCGGCGTGCGTGACATCCCCAGGGTCACGTACGCGTACTCCCCCGGAACGGCCTCGAACCGGAGTACGTCGAGCGGCTGCACCCCGACGAAGGACACCGAGGCCCGCTGGGGCCGATGACCGAAGTGATCGATCAGCGCCGCCTCGACCAGGGCCGTCGGGTCCGGTGCGGTCACCGCGTCCACGCTAGTCAGGGTGCACCGGGCGGCGCCCGGGCGATCGAGCAGAACGCGCCGGACCTGGACTTCATCTCCTCACCTTGTCGGGATCACCGGAACGACGCTGTGATCTGCTGCTCGACCTCGGCATAGCTGCTGCCGGCGCGGCCGAGCAGCGCGCCGATGCCGTCCAGCGCGTCGCACATCCCCCGCGCGTGCACGTCGAACTGTTCGAACAGGGTGGTG
>JAVHVB010000435.1:0-4350 GCA_032160775.1 Pseudonocardiales bacterium
GATGCCGCCCGGCGCGACGCTGCCGCAGATTGCGCAGGCCATCGACGACGCCGAGGAGCGGGTGCGCGCGGCGGTCCCCTCAGCGCGGGTGATCTACCTCGAGCCCGACCTGGACCGAGCATGACGCCGGCTGCCCTGGAGGGCGTGATCCGCCACTACGACTGGGGATCGCGCACGGCGATCCCGCGACTGCTGGGGATCGAACCGGACGGACGCCCCGCCGCCGAACTGTGGCTGGGAGCGCACCCCGACGATCCGTCCGCCGTTCCCGCGCACGGTGCCACGCTCGACCAGGTGATCACCGCCGATCCGCTCGGCACGCTCGGGCCGGCCGCGCTCGAGCGGTTCGGTCCGCGGCTGCCGTACCTGCTCAAGGTGCTCGCCGCAGACAAGGCGCTGTCGATCCAGGTGCACCCGACCGTCGAGCAGGCCCGTGACGGGTTTGCTCGTGAGGACGCGGCCGGCATCGCAAGCGACGCGCCCAACCGCAACTACCGCGACGCGAACCACAAGCCCGAACTGCTCTGCGCACTCACCCCGTTCGACGCGCTCTGCGGATTCCGGCCCGTCCATGACACGCTCCGCCTGCTCGATGAGATCGACGTGCCGGAGCTGGCGTTCGTCGCCGAACTGCTGCGCGGGCCGGACCCGCTGCGCGCCGCGTTCACCGCCCTGCTGACCCATCCCGAGCCGGCCGCCTTGGCCGACGCCGTGGCGCGGCGAGCGGCGAGCGCTGCGGACGGGCCTCTGCACGCCGCCCGCATCGCCGCCGAGGACTTCCCCGGCGACGTCGGTGCGGTGCTTGCCCTGCTGCTCAATGACGTTCGCCTCGAGCCCGGCGAGGCGATCTACCTCGGCGCCGGCAACGTGCATGCCTACCTGCGCGGTAGCGGGGTCGAAGTCATGGCCAACAGCGACAACGTCCTGCGCTGCGGGCTCACGCCCAAGCACGTCGACGTCCCCGAGCTGCTGAAGATCACCGACTTCGCCGAGCTGGTGCGGCCGCAGTGGCCGGCGGTGGGGGGCCGCTTCGACGTCCCGGTGCCCGACTTCAGCCTGACCCGGCTGGAGATCGAGGAGCCGACCGGGCTCGACGATCCCGGTCCCTGCATCGTGCTCTGCACCGAGGGGACGGTGCGGGTGGGTGACGTCGCGTTGTCCGCTGGCCATGGGGCGTTCGTCCCCGCCGGGCTGCCCACGACGATCGACGGGACCGGCCAGGCGTTCGTCGCGGGAGTCGGCAGCCGCCTGACAGTGCCTACGGGTCGATCGGCGCCCTGAGCGCCGCGCCGGGCTGTCCGGCGGTCGCGCTCCTGGGCGCGGGCGCGGTGGCACAGAGCCGGTCAAGTTCGGCGCGGAACCGGGCAGTCGGGTCGCCCGCTGTCGGGCCCAGCACGTAACGGCGGGCCTCTTCCCGTGCGGCAGCGCTCGGGTCCTCGCCGCCACTCGCGGCCAGCACCAACGCGTCGAGCGCGCCGAGATCTTCTCGCAAGACGAAACCACCGGTCGCCGTTGGCGACGACAGGCGGAACTGCTCGTCGGATGCTCCGGTGCAATTGACGACGGCGTAGGGCCGGTTCGCGGCAAGGAAGTCGCTGGTGACACTCGAGATGTCGGCGATGAGGGCGTCGGCGACGGTGAAGCACGCATGCAGATCCGGCGCCGGGGACATGAGGATGCGATGCCCCGGATTGGCGCCCCAATAGGTTGCGTTCCACCGCCCGACCGCACTCTCGTGCGCCGCGGCCGACCACAGCTCGATCGGGGCCAGCATCTCGTCGAGCAGATCACCGCGTCGTGCCGGGGTCGCCGACGGCGGTGGTCCCAGCCGCGGCGTACCGGGCGCTGGTGCTCCGGCCTTCCGGAGCATGCGGATGATCTCGAGGTGCGCCCGCCGGGTCGCCGCGTCGCGGTGACCTGTCCGCGGATGGGGGCGGTACATCACCCGCACGTCGTCGCGGGCCAACAACGTGCGGACGATCTCAACCCCGACGTACGGCAGCGAGGTCTGATAGGGATCCTCGCCGAAGCCTTCGAACGTCGGCGCATACAGGACGGTGACCCGAGGCACCGAATCGGCGACCCGTGCCAGGTCGCCCAGCTGTGGCCGGCCGATCTCGACGAACGCAGACGGCGCGATGTTCACGCCGCCGGCGGCATACCGGTCCCGACCGGCTGGGCCGGCGACCCAGATCTCCTCGTAGACACGGGAGAACGGGTTGGCGCTGGCGCCCTTGTCGCTGTCGCCGTGGCCGATGAACACGGTCCGCACCCGCGGACGGCGCAGGAGATGGATGTTGTTGGCGGTGTTGCCGACGTACAGCGCTGCCCGCAGAGCTGGCAGCTCGAGTTCCATGAGCGTCGTCCCGCCCGGGATGCAGACGACCGGCAGGCTGGTCGGGGCGAGGGTGCGCAGCACGTCGTGCTCCCGCACGATCAGCACGACCGGGCGCCGCACAGATTCCAAGGCGCGCAACCACATCTCGAGCTGGTAACGCCACTCGGCACCGTTGCCCAGATACGCGACGATCTCCGGCCGCAGCGCTGCGAGGCGCTCCAGGACGGCAGCGCTCGCCCGCGGGCGAACCCGCAGCCTGCGCAACCGCAACGCGTGCAGTCCCAGCGCCGCCGGTCCGCTGGACGCCATGACAGCGGCCACCACCAGACCGGCGACCGCAATTCCCGCGTCGCCATCGGCCGACAACGCCAACGTGACGGCGATGATCACCTCGACGAGTGCGGTCCAGCGGTCCGGGCGGGTCAACCAGCGCGGCGGCACACCGGGCACCGGAGGCAGGTCGAGGTCGAGGTTGCGTGAGGTGATGAGGGGGGTCCGGAGAAACTCCACGACCTGAATCGCGCCGTGGTGCAGTGCGCGGACTGCGGCGAGACCCACGACCGCTGCGGCTACGCCGATGGTGACCGCTGCGGAGTTGCTCCGGGCGGCGAAGAGCAGGAGCGCGACTCCGCGCAGCAGCCCTCGGGCGAGAACGCCGAGTGACACGCGCCGCAGCGTCCAGCCGAGGAACTGGTCACCGCGCACACCAAACGCTTCGCACCCGGCGACAGCGGCGGCGGCCAGCACCGTCCCCACCTCGGTCGGGACGGCGGCGCAAAAGATCAGGGCTCCATAGCCGATGACCGTCGCCAGCAACCAGCCGACGAGCACGGACCCGGACCGCAGGCCGGGAACCAGTTCAGCGACCGTGATGCGACGTTCCTTGATCGCCCCGCTCATCGAGCACGCACATTTGCCCCCTGGCGTCCGGTCCGCAGCGCTGCTGCAGGAGTGTCGCTATCCCTGCGCTGCGCAACCGAGCAGGTCTTTCCCATCGAAGGCCCCCACGTTTCGACGAGCGGTTGAGGCATTATGGGGCGGTGCGCTCCGAACCAGCGGTTGCTACGCAACATTTTCGCGCCCACCGTACCCAAACGGGCGTGGTGGCGCACTGGCAGGCTGGGGCGTGACGGCTGCTCATCGACTGCGCACCGTCGCGGTTGTGCTCGCCGGCGGGACCGGCTCGCGGGTCGGGCTCGACCGGCCGAAACAACTGCTGAAGGTGGCCGGCCGGACGGTCATCGAGCACACCGTCGAGGCATTGCACGACTGCCCCGAGGTCGACGAGATCGTGGTCATGATGGCACCCGACCACCTGGCCGAGGCGGCGGAGCTCCTGCTCGGCAAACCGAGCCTTTCCAAGGTGTCGCGGGTGCTTGCCGGGGGCGCCGACCGCAACCAGTCGACCCGATTGGCGCTCCCCGCCCTCGGCGACGAGGAGTGCAACGTCCTCTTCCACGACGCTGTGCGGCCCCTTCTCCCGCCGCGCGTGGTGCAGGCGTGCGTGCAGGCGCTGCAGCAGTACGAGGCGGTGGATGTGGCCATATCGTCGGCGGACACGTTCGTCCGGGTCGACGAGGCGGCATGCATCGTGGACATCCCTGACCGGAGCCGGCTGCGTCGAGGGCAGACGCCGCAGGGCTTCCGCCTGTCCACTATCCGGCGGGCCTACGAGCTGGCGGCGGCCGACCCGGACTTCCGGGCGACCGATGACTGCGGGGTGGTCTTGCGCTACCTGCCGGACGTGCCGATCTGCGTGGTTGCCGGCGACGAGCTGAACATGAAGATCACCTATCCGATCGATCTGTACCTCGTCGACAAGCTGTTCCAGCTCGGCTCGCACGCCGCCGAGCAGCGCAGCGCCGCCGAGCTGCATGCGGCGCTGCGGGGCCGGACGGTCGTCGTCTTCGGCGGCAGCCACGGGATAGGCGCCGACGTCGCTCAGCTCGCCGAAGCGGCGGGGTGCCGCGTGTTCACGTTCAGCCGGTCGACGACAGGTACCTACGTCGAGC
>JAVHVB010000436.1:0-2704 GCA_032160775.1 Pseudonocardiales bacterium
GGTCGAGCGGGCGCTCGTCGTCGGCTCGTCGTTGGGCGCCGGCTACGCGATCGAACTTGCCGCCACCGCGCCACAGCGGGTGAGTGGGCTGTTCCTGCTCGGTCCGACGGTGGCGAACCTGAGCGAGCCCGAGGCGGCCGAGCAAGAGGAGTCGGAGGAGTCGGAGGCGGGTCCGACCGCGCGGCCCGTCGAGACCCCGGCGGTCGGCTTCCACGACCGCCCTACCGACCCGCGGGACTGGGGCCTGTACAACGCGCACGTGTGGCGCGAGCGCTTTCCGGACTTCGTCCACTTCTTCTTCCGTCAGGTGCTCAGTGAGCCGCACGCCACGAAGCAGATCGAGGACGCCACCGGCTGGGCAATGGCGACCGATGGCGAGACGCTCGTCATTGCCGAGGACCGGACCTACCTCGCGGGCGACCGTACCGCGCTGACTGAGCTGCTCACCCGCGTGCACTGTCCGACCGTGGTGGTGCACGGCAGCGACGACCACATCAGCCCGCTCGCCGTCGGCGAGGCGTTGGCCGAAGCAATGGGCGCCGACCTGCTCGTCATCGAGGACGGCGGGCATCTGCCGCAGGCCAAGGATCCGGTAGCCGTCAACCTCGAACTCCGCCGCTTGCTCGATCGAACCGCGACGCCACCAAGACGGGTCGTACGCCGGGCGCGGGCGATCGCCCGGCCGAAGCGGGTGCTGTACCTGTCGTCGCCGATCGGGCTCGGCCACTCGCGACGCGATATCGCGATCGCCGACGAACTGCGCCGGCAGCGACCCGACGTGCAGGTCGACTGGCTGGCGCAGCACCCACTGACGGACCTGCTGGAGCGGCGCGGCGAGCGCATCCACCCAGCCTCTGCGTACCTCGCCAACGAGTCCTCCCACCTTGAGTCGGAGTCGGGCGAACACGATCTGCACGCGTTTCAGGGAATCCGTCGGATGGACGAGATCCTCGTCAACAACTTCATGGTCTTCGCCGACCTCGTACAGGATCAGCCGTACGACGCCTGGGTCGGCGACGAGGCGTGGGAGCTCGACCACTTCCTGCACGAGAATCCGGAGCAAAAACGAGCACCGTACGTCTGGCTCACCGACTTCGTCGGCTGGTTGCCGATGCCCGACGGCGGCGACCCGGAAGCCGTGCTGACGGCCGACTACAACGGCGAGATGGTCGAGCAGATCGCCCGCTACCCGCGGCTTCGCGACCGGGCTCTGTTCGTCGGCAACCCCGAGGACGTCGTGCCCGAACGGCTCGGTCCGCAGCTGCCGGAGATTCGCGACTGGACGCAGGATCACTTCGACTTCGTCGGGTACGTGACCGGCTTCGACCCGGCCGATGTCGCGGACACCGCAGCTGTCCGCGCGGAGCTCGGCTACCGGCCGGACGAACAGGTCTGCATCGTCACCGTCGGCGGTTCGGGGGTCGGCGCCGACCTGCTCCGGCGGGTCATCGCCGCGTACCCGGCCGCCAAGCGGCTCGTGCCGGCGCTTCGGATGATCGTCGTGGCCGGGCCGCGGATCGATACGACGTCGCTGCCGACACAGCCCGGCCTCGAGATCAGGGCCTACGTGCACGACCTCTACCGGCACCTGGCCGTGTGCGACCTCGCGATCGTGCAGGGCGGCTTGACGACCACGATGGAACTCACCGCCAACCGCCGGCCGTTCCTGTACGTGCCACTGCGGCACCACTTCGAGCAGAACTTCCACGTCCGGCACCGCCTCGATCGCTACGGTGCCGGTCGTTGCGTCGACTACGACGAGATCGAGCCTGACGCGCTCGCCGGGCTCATCGCTGCCGAGGTCGGGCGCACCGTCGACTACCGCCCGGTGGAGACCGACGGCGCACGCATCGCAGCGGAGAAGATCGCCGAGGTTCTCTGATTGGCGCCGCGGTGCTCAACGCGGGCACTCTGCCAGCGTCCGCTCGGCCGCTGCGGCGATGCGCGGCAGCCTGAACTCCGCGGCGAGTTCCGCCGCTCGGGTCAGCAACGCGCGCGCCTCCGCGGCCGCGCCGAGCACGGCGGCGCACTGGCCGTCGATCAAGCAGCCATCGGCGAGTGGCGCGACCCAGGGCACCCGCGCGGCCGCGTCCAGCATCGGCGCGAGGACTGCTCGGGCTCGCTCGGCTTCCTGGCGGGCGAGCCAGGCACGGGCGACGGAGAGGTAGGCGCCCTCGCCGTAGAACCACGCCGAGCCGGGCGGTGCCGTGATGGCTGCGAGCATTCGGTCGGCCTCTGTCAGTATGTTCATCGAACCGGTCGCTTCAGCGAGCGGCGCGATGCAGGTCAGCAGGTATGCCTCCGAGCCGTCCTGTTCGGCCAGATGGCGACCGCGCTCGAGCACGTCGATCGCGGTCTCCGTCGCGCCGATTTCCACCAGCGTCCTGCCCAGCTGTGCCGCGCTGGTCGCCGCGCACCACACGTGGGGAGTCTCCTCGCACAGCAACACCGCGCGGCGGCCGAAGTCGATCGCCTCGTCGTAGTGGCCTTGCAGCCGGGCCAACCAGCCGAGATGGGCGGTGTGCCATCCGGTGTATGCCGCCACGCCGCCGTGCCGGTTGGCCTCCAGCGACTGCTCGAATCGGGCGGCGGCCGCGGCCCAGTCGCCGGCGGCGACGGCGACGAACCCGGACTCGAACAGCGTCCAGTGCAGACGGAAGTGGTCGCCGAGGCGGCGCAGCAAGGGCTCGAGCTCGCCAATCAC
>JAVHVB010000437.1:0-5443 GCA_032160775.1 Pseudonocardiales bacterium
GCCATCCGCCACTGGAAGCGCAGCGAGATGTAGATCGAGACGGCGATCAGGAAGATGATCAGGCCCTGGAGCGCCTTGACCGTGGTGTCGTGCCCCCACCGCGAGCTGAACGTCTTCGGCGAGATGGCATTGGCGCTCAGGTGCAGCTCGGCGACGACCGACGTCACGACGCGATTCTGCTGGCCTGGTTTGAGCGCCTCGGTGTTGACCACGATCTGCCGGTTGCCGCCTGAGCCGACGACCTGCGGCTCCTCGGCCGGGCTATGGCCGGCGTTCGTGAACGCCGTGGCGGCCTCATCGGCGGTGACGGACGTGCCAGCCGTCAGGATCTGGAAGGTGGATCCGCCCTTGAACTCCACGCCTTCGTTGAAGCCGCGGAAGATGAAGCTGGCGATGCAGATGAGCACGAGCACGGCGGAGGCCGCGTACCACCGGCGCCGGCTGCCGATGAAGTCGATCCGCGTCTCACCGCGGTAGAGCCGCTGCGCGAAGTTGGCCATCAGCTCTTCTCCTTCCCGTCGCCCTGCTCGCGCATGCGGGCGCGGCGGGCCGCGGCCCGCTCAGCAGCGGTGCCCGGCTCCGGCGTCGTGGACTTGCGCGGCTGCGGCTCCTCGTCCACCACCGGGTCCTCGACCACCGCTGGGTCCTCGACCATCGACTCGTCGAGGTCCGCCGCGTCGTTCTTGTCCAGCACGGCAACAGCTGTGGGCGGTTTCGCGGGCCTGACCCGGCCGGCTCGGGCCGGGCGGCGTCCGGTGGCCGCGGCCGCGTCATCAACCGCGATCCCGCCCTGGCGCACGGCGGCCAGGCCGCTGAACCGGGCCGAGCCGAACGATGCGCTGCGGGACAGCATCGACACGATCGGGTGGGTGAACAGGAAGACCACGACCAGGTCGAGGATCGTCGACATGCCGAGGGTGAACGCGAAGCCCTTCACGTCGGCGGAGGCGAAGTAGTACAGGATGGCGGCGGCCAGGAACGACACGGTGTCGGCCGACAGGATCGTCCGCCTGGCCCGGATCCACGCCCGCGGCACTGCCACGCGCATGGATCTGCCCTCGTGCACCTCGTCCTTTATTCGTTCGAAGAACACGACGAACGAGTCCGCGGTAATGCCCAGGGCAACGATGAAGCCGGCGATTCCGGCGAGGTCGAGGGTGAACCCGATCTGACCGGCGAGAATAACCAGCATCGCGTAGGTGAGCACGGCCGACACGGCGAGCGAGGCGATGGTCACCAGACCGAGCGCCCGGTAGTAGAGCAGCGAGTAGATGACGACCAGCGCGAGGCCGATGCCGCCGGCGATGAACGCCGCGCTGAGCTGCTTGCTGCCCAGCGTCGCCGACACCTTGCTGTTCTGCTCCGTGCGGAAGCTGACCGTCAACTTGCCGTAACTGAGTTCCGTGGCCAGATCCTCGGCCGTCTTCTGGGTGAAGCCGCCGCTGATCTGGGTGTTCACGTCGAGAACGCCGTGCGTGACCGGGTAGGTGATCACCGCGCCGTCGAGGGTGAACGCCACGAAGTCCGAGCACGGCAGCCCGGCGGTAGGGCTGCAGGGCGCGGTGCCGCCGGTCTGGAGCGGCGTGCCGCCCGTCTGCTGGGTGTTGAACGCCTTCGTCCAGTCGTGCCACCGGTCCGCGCCGCCGTTGTTGAGCGTGAGGTTGACAGTCCAGTCGACCGATCCGCCGGTAGCACCCGGATTCGGTGCCACCGCGTCGGCCGAGTCGATGTCCGTGCCGTGCACGACGATGTGCCCGAGCAGCAGCGCGAAGCCGGTGTTCGGGTCACACGCGATGTAGTAGCTGTACGCGACGTCCAGCTCGGCCTGCGCCGAGCTGCAGTCGAAGTTGCGCAGGGCGAGCAGGATCTCCTGCTGCTGGGTCGAGGTGAGGTCGGCGAACGCGTGGCACGGCACCGTAGTCCCGTCGAGGCTCGGCATCGACGGCGACGGGCAGGACTCGGCGTTCAGCGCGCCGGTGTTGCCGATCTTCTGGGTGAGCAGCGGCTTGAGGGTCGGGTCGGCCGCGATCACGGTGGCGAACGGGTCGGCCAGGCAGCGGGCGATCGTCGCGCTCGTCGACGTCGAGGGCGAGGGGGTGCCGGTGCCGGTCCCGGTCCCGGTGCCGGTGCCGGTCCCGGAACCCGTAGGGCTCGATTTGGCCGTGCTCGATGCGGACGGCTTCGGCTTCGTGCCCGAACTGTTGGACGGCGCCAGCAGCCGGTTCGAATGATCGTCGGTCGTCTTGCTGGGGCTGCCGGAGCCGGCCGAGGCGCCGGTGCTGGACGGCGACGGCGTGCCGGTGCCGGTGCCCGTACCGGACGGCGACACGGTCGGGCTCGGCGAGGGTTTCACCGCCTTGTTGCTGCAGGTCACCGGCTGGCCGGGCGCCATGACCCCGCGGAAGTTCAGCACCGCGGCCTTGCCGAGCTTCGCGACGTCGGTGGTGGTGCCGCTCGGGATCTCGATGACGAGCTGGTCGGTGCCCTGCACGACGACCGTCGCGCCGGTGACGCCGTAGGTGTTGATCCGGTTCTCGATGATCTGCCGGGCCTCGGTCATCTGCGACGACGTGGGCGCGGGGGCGCCCTTCGGCGTGATCGCGGTGAACACGACCCGTAGGCCGCCCACCAGGTCGATGCCGAGCTTGGGCGTGTGCCGCTGGCCGGGGAAGACGATCAGCGAGTAGAGCGCGACCACCAGCAGGACGAGGGCAAGGAAGTAGCGCCCGACGCGCAGCGTTCCGGGGGGTGGTGCCACGGGCAGTGTCTCCTCGCAGTTCCGATCAGGATTTGCTGGCCGACCAGCGACCGCAGGACAGTATGACCGACGCCGTTCTATAGACGATCAGGGTGCGTCGTCGGCATCTGCCTCGGCGTCGCGCCGGTCCCGGCGGTATTCGCTGGGCAATGACTCGAGATCCCGCAGCGCCGCCAGCGCCCAGCGCACCTCGACACCTGGCGCGATGGCCAGCAACACCGAGTCGTCGTCGTGGAGGGCGACGACGGTTCCGTACAGACCGGAGGTCGTCATCACTTCGGTGCCGACGGCGATCCGCCCTGCCCGGTCCAGCTGGATCTGCGCCTGCCGGCGGCGGGCCCGGGCGGAGAACACGAGCAGGCCGCCGACGACGGCGACGAAGATGATGAGCGGGATGTAACTGTTCACTCTGCCAGCCTAGGCGTCGAACAGGCTGGGCCCCGGCGCTGGTGTCCGCGGTGCCGGGAGTCCCAAGTGGCTCCAGGCCGCCGGTGTGGCGACTCGGCCGCGAGGCGTGCGGGCCAGCAGCCCTGCCCGGACCAGGAAGGGCTCGGCGACCTCCTCGACCGTCTCCACCTCCTCGCCGACGGCCACCGCAAGGGTGCCGACGCCTACCGGACCCCCGCCGAAGCGGCGGACCAGCGCGTCCAGCACCGCGCGGTCGAGCCGGTCGAGGCCGAGTTCGTCCACGTCGTACACGGCGAGCGCGGCGTGCGCGACCTCCTGGGTGACGACGCCGTCGGCGCGCACCTCGGCGTAATCGCGGACCCGGCGCAGCAGCCGGTTCGCGATCCGCGGCGTGCCCCGTGACCGGCCGGCGATCTCGGCCGCGCCGTCCGGCCGCATGTCCACCGCGAGCAGATCGGCCGAGCGAGCCAGTACCTGCCGGAGCTCGTGCTCGTCGTAGAAGTCCATGTGCCCGGTGAAGCCGAACCGGTCGCGAAGGGGCCCGGTGAGCAGCCCCGCGCGGGTCGTCGCGCCGACGAGGGTGAACGCGGCGAGATCCAGCGGTATGGCGGTGGCGCCGGGGCCCTTGCCGACGATGACGTCGACCCGGAAGTCCTCCATCGCCATGTAGAGCAGCTCCTCGGCGGGGCGGGCGATCCGGTGGATCTCGTCGATGAACAGCACCTCGCCGTCGGTGAGGCTGGTGAGCAGCGCAGCGAGATCGCCGGCCCGCTCGATCGCCGGCCCGCTCGTCACCCGGACGGGGGCGCCCAGCTCCGCCGCGATGATCATCGCCAGGCTGGTCTTGCCCAGCCCGGGCGGTCCGGAGAGCAGGACGTGGTCGGGCGGGCGGCCGCGGCGCAGGGCGCTCTCGAGCACCAGACCGAGCTGCTCGCGCACCTTGGGCTGGCCGACGAACTCGGTAAGCCGTTTGGGCCGCAGGCTCGCCTCGACGTCCCGGTCGTCCGGATGGACGGCCGGGTCGACGAGGTCCTCGACGGGCTCGCTCATCGGCCCGCTCGACCGAGCAGCTGGATGCTGCGGCGCAGCAGCGCCGAGATATCAGGCGCGCCGTCGACAGGAACGTCGGCAGCGACGACCTCGATGGCGTCGGCCGCCTCCTTGCCGGAGAAGCCGAGACCGGCGAGCGCGTGGCCGAGCTGGTCGCGCCACGGCGCCACGGCGATCACGCCCGGCCCGCCGACGACCGCGGAGTGCCCGCTGTCGAGCGAGCCGATCCGGTCGCGCAGTTCGATGACGATCCGCTCGGCGCCCTTGCGGCCGATGCCGGGTACCTGGGTGAGCGAAGCGAAGTCGCTGGTCGCGATCGCCCGGCGCAGTTCGCGGGGCGAATGCACGCCGAGCATGGTTTGGGCCAGCTTGGGGCCGACGCCGTTCGCCGTCTGCAGCAGCTCGAACAGCGCCCGCTCGTCGTCGTCGGCGAAGCCGTAGAGGGTCAACGAGTCCTCGCGCACGACCAGGCTGGTCGCGATCCGGGCGACCTCCCCGACGCGCAGCCGGGCCAGCGTGCCGGGTGAGCAGGACACCGCGAGGCCGACGCCGCCGACCTCGACGACGGCGCCGTCCGGGCCGAGCGCGGCGACGGTGCCGTGCACGCTGGCGATCACCGGGGTCCCCCGCGAAATCGCGGAGCCCTGCGGAGCGATTTCGTGGGGTGGTTCATCGGGCGACAGCCTTGGCGAGCCCAGCCGTCAGCCGAGCGGTCGCGCCGCCGCGCCACACCTGGCAGATCGCCAGCGCGAGCGCGTCCGCAGCGTCGGCCGGCCGGGGCGAGTCGGCCAGCTTCAGCAGCCTGGTGACCATCGACGTTACCTGCGCCTTGTCGGCGCGGCCGGAGCCGGTGACCGCGGCCTTCACCTCGCTCGGCGTGTGCAGGGCGACCGGCACGCCGGCTCGAGTCGCGGCGACGATTGCCAGTCCGGCCACCTGCGCGGTGCCCATCACGGTGCGGACGTTGTGCTGGCTGAAGACCCGCTCGACCGCGACCACATCGGGAGCGTAGGCGGCGATCGCGGCTGCGATCGCGTCCGCCTGCGCGACCAGCCGGGCGCCGGCCTCGGCGTCCGGTGGCGTGCGGACGACGTCGACGTACACCAGGCGCAGCGCGCGGCCCGGCGATCCGTCGACGACGCCGATGCCGCAGCGGGTCAGCCCCGGGTCGACACCGAGTACGCGCACCGGGCCCTGCCTCTCCACTTCCGAACGGTCGTTCGAAGC
>JAVHVB010000438.1:0-9388 GCA_032160775.1 Pseudonocardiales bacterium
TACATCCGCGACGCGAAGATCGACACCCTCTACGAGGGCACGACGGCGATCCAGGCGCAGGACTTCTTCTTCCGCAAGATCGTGCGGAACAAGGGCGCTGCGCTCGGCGCGCTGTCGGCCGAGATCACCGAGTTCCTCGAGTCGATCGAGGACGAGGGCCGGCTCAAGGAAGAGCGCGCCGCGGTACAGAAGGCGCTCGAGGACTTCGGCGGCATCGTCGGCGCGATGTTCCAGCAGCTGATGAGTGGCCAGGAGGACGTCACCAACGTCTACAAGGTCGGCCAGAACGCCACCCGCGCGCTGATGTCGGCCGGTGACCTGATGGTCGGCTACCTGCTGCTCCGCCAGGCGGCGGTGGCCCTGGTCAAGCTGGACGCCAACGGCGTGTCAGCGTCCGACCGGGCATTCTACGAAGGCAAGCCCGCGGTCGCGCGCTTCTTCGCGCAGACGGTCCTGCCCGAGCTGACCGCACGCCGCATCATCGCCGAGTCGATGGACAACTCACTGATGGACGTCCCCGAGGCCGCGTTCTGAGAGGGACAACTCGCGTTAATACGCGGTACGTAGGGTCGACGGCGTGAGCACCACGACCAGCCGCTGGATCGACCTGAACGGCGCAGACAACGTCCGCGATCTCGGCGGCCTGCCCACCGGCGACGGCAGGGCCGTTCGGCCGCACCGGCTGATCCGTTCGGACAGCCTGCAGTCGCTGACGCCGGCAGACGTACGGCACCTCGTGGACGATCTCGGCGTCCGCGCGGTGGCCGACCTGCGCACCGGAATCGAGGTGGACAGCGAGGGACCCGGCCCGATGACCCGCGAACCGCAGGTCGACGTCCGGCACTTCTCGCTGTTCCCGGAGGCCGGCCGCAACACCGACGCCCTCGCCGCCGAGGACGGCGCGGACGACGTCGTGCATGACAAGCCGGTGGTGCTGCCGTGGCAGACCCGCGAGCGCGTCGAGAGCGACGACGAGCGGCGCCGCGGTGCGACGGGGATCTACCTCGGCTACCTCGACGACCGCGCCGACTCCGTCCTCGCCGCGTTGCGGCTCATCGCGCACACCGACGGCGCAACGGTGGTGCACTGCGCGGCGGGGAAGGACCGCACGGGGGTGGTGGTCGCGCTGGCCCTCGCCGAGGTCGGCGTCGAACCGGACGCGATCGTCGACGACTATGCGCGCAGTGCCGAACGGGTCGAGGCCACGCTGCGCCGGCTCGCCGCCCGGCACACCTACGCGGCGGACATCCTCGCCGACGTCGACCTGGACCAGCACAAACCGCGGGCGGCGACGATGGCGCGGTTGCTCGCGGCCATCGACGACTTCCACGGCGGCGTTCCGGCGTGGCTGCGGGCGCACGGGTGGACCGAGGCGGACGCGACCGCGCTACGGCAGCGTTTGCTCGGCTGATCGCCGATTTGACGGCGGCACACCCGGGCGTGAGGCTGCCGGTCGGGGGTGCAGCCATGACGCTTCGTCTTGTTGCGACCATCACGCTCGCAGTAGCCGGCCTGGTCGCCGTGCCGGGATCCGCGGATGCCGCGGTGCCCGGTTCGATCTCGGGAATCGTCCGCGCGGACGGCCTGCCGATGGCCGACGCGTATGTGATGGTGATCCAGGTTCAGGAGAACGGCATCTACGGCCGGGGCCCGCTGCTGGCTGCCGACACGATCACCGGCCCCGACGGCTCGTACACGATCGAGCTCCCACCGTCCGGCGCGGACGGCTACTCGGTCTGCTTCGTGGACCCGAACTGGCCGTTCAGCGACTACGACGGCCAGTGTGACGACCAGGTCGACGGCTTCGCGCCGTTCCCGTCCGGCGCCGGTTTCCTGGACACCGTGCCCGGCTCGAAGAAGCTGCTCCTCACCGCCGGGCAGCACCTCACCGGCGTCAATGCGGACCTGCACAGATACCTCGGCGCGAACGGCGGCGTCGCCGGCAAGGTGACCCAGTTCGGGCTGCTGCCGCTCAAAGGCGTGTTCGTCGTCGCGAAGCAGGGCGGCGTCCCCGTCCTCGCGACGTATTCGGCCGGCAACGGCACCTACCGGATCACCGGCCTGCCGCCGGGGAGCTACCAGGTCTGCTTCAGCGCGGCACATCCCACGTGCCGCAAGGCGCTGGTGGTGGTGCGGACCGGCGTGGTGACCAAGGGGGTCAACGGCGTCCTGAGCACCAAGTCGTAGCTCGGCCCTTTTCGGCGAAGCTGCGTCCCGGCCCGCCCAAATGGGTAAGTAGCCAGCAAGCTAACTGCCCTCCCGGGAAAGGACCTTGCCGTGCCGGACGCCGATGTCCGTGTCGGCGGGCGCTATCGGCTCGGCCGCCAGCTCGCGGCAGGTGGTATGGGCGCCGTCTGGGAGGGCTGGGACGAGCGGCTGCACCGCACGATCGCGATCAAGCGATTGCACCTCGAGCCGTGGCTCAGCGACGCCGAACGCCAGGTCGGCATCCAGCGCGCCATGCGCGAGGCACGGCTGACCGCGCGGTTGCATCACCCGAACGTCGTGCAGGTCTTCGATGTCGTCGATGACGCCGACAGCCCGTGCCTGATCATGGAGTACGTCCCGTCGCGCAGCCTCAGTGATCTGGTCCGGGAACACGGCCCGATGTCACCGGACGAGGTTGCCAGGATCGGTGCGCAGGTGGCCGCCGGACTCGCCGCCGCACACAACGCAGGCATCGTGCACCGCGACGTGAAGCCCGGCAACGTCCTGATCGGGCGGGACGGCACGGCGAAGGTCAGCGACTTCGGTATCTCGCACGCCTTCGACGACGTGACCGTCACCGCGACCGGTCTGCTCGTCGGGACGCCCGCTTTCCTGGCGCCGGAGGTGGCCCGCGGCGGATCGCCCGACTTCGCGAGCGACGTCTACTCATTCGGCTCCACCCTCTACATGGCGGTCGAGGGCAAGGCGCCGTTCGCCGGGGACGACAACCCGATGGCCGTCCTCCACCAGGCCGCGTCCGGTCAGTGGGCTCCGCCGACGCGCAGTGGCCCACTCACCGACCTCCTCGCCCGGATGATGGCGCTCGATCCGCAAGCTCGGCCCTCTGTCCGCGACGTCGAGCAGGAGCTGCAACGCATCAGCCGCGGCCGGTCGGCGGTCCCGACCGCGGACACCACTCAGGTGATCCCCGCACGACAACACACGTCGGTCGCGCCGCCGCCGTCCGTCGCCGATGCCCCGTCCCGGCCGGCCGACCCGCGCCGGAAGCGGTCCTGGTTGCCATTGCTCGTCGGTCTGTTGGCCGCCGCCCTCGCGGCGGTGATCGTGATTGTGCTGCTCAGCGGCACGTCCGGTGATGGCCAGCCGGGCGGCGGGCAGTCCGCCGCGGCCGGCGGGCCGGGCACCGTCGCTCGAACGAGCGATGGCCACCAGCGCACGACTGATCGGACAAGTCAGTCGAACGAGTCAGCGAGCAGCCCACCCGAGACGCATCCTGTTGCGAACCCGCCGGCCGGCGGCGCAGGTGCGACCGCGCAGGAGCTGGCCGACGCGATCACCGAGTACTTCCAGCTCGTCCCCGGCGACCTCGACGCCGGCTGGGACCGGTTGACCCCGCACTTCCAGGAAACCCGAGCCCAGGGCCGGGACACCTACGACAGCTACTGGAATTCCGTCGACCACGTCGATGTGACGAGCGTGCAGGGACTGCCACCCGACAGCGCGACCGCCGACCTCGTCTATCACTACGACGACGGACGCGTCGTTTCGCAGACCAGCACCTTCACGCTCGTGCGTGAGGACGGGATCCTGAAGATCGACGCGGAGAGCTGACCGCTAGCGCTGGCTGAGCCGCGCGAGCCGTTGCTTGTGCGAGTCCATCGCCTTGCGCAGTACGTCCTCGGGCACCGGCGGCACGGGCAGATCGGAGCCGGCGCGCAGTCCGTCGAGCAGCATCGGCAGGTACCGGCGCCAGAGGCCCGGGGCCGCCTCGGCGGTCACGTCGGCGACGGTGCAGAGCATCATCAGCACGACGCCGAGGTCGGTGGCCTCGAGGTCCGGGCGGACCTGGCCGGCGTGCTTTGCCCGGTCGACCATCGTTCGCAGCGGACCGGTGAACTGGTCGTGCACCCGGTCCATGTGCGCGCTGTCGTGCACGCCCATCAGCACCTCGCGCAGGCCGCGGTCGGCGGTCTGCAGCTCGGCGGTGCCTTCGAGGAACGTGACGATGCCGTGCCAAGCGTCGGGCTCCGCCGCGCAGCGGGTCGCGAGTTCGATCACCTGATCGATCGCCTCGGCGAAGATGGCCTGGGCCAACTCGTACTTGTTGGCGAAGTGCCGGTACGCCGTTCCGACGCCGACTCCGGCGCGGTGCGCGATGTCGTCCAGGCTGGCTTCGAGGCCCCGTTCGGCGAACACCTCGCGCGCGGCGTCGATGAGCAGCGCCCGGTTGCGCGCCGCGTCCTTGCGCAGCGGACGGGAGGTGGTCGGCGCTTCGGCGTTGGCCGTCATGCCGGACCTCCCGTCCGTCGGATTGCGCTCAGAGTACGACACCTGCGGCTGCATCCGGGTCGAACTCGGGGACGCCCGGACGGAGCACGATCGCGGCGAGCACCGCACCGACGAGGAAGATCGCGCCGGCCCACCAGAAGGCGGTGGTGTAGCTGTGGATCGCCGCGTTCGCCTTGAGCAGCGCAGCGCCACCGGCGGTGGCCCCGTCGCCGACGTGCGCGCCCGCGTAGCTCGCGGCCGCAGTGGCCGCGATCGTGTTCAGGAGCGCGGTGCCGACGGAGCCGCCAACCTGCTGCATCGTGTTCACCGTCGCCGACGCCACGCCGGAGTCGCGCGCCTCGACACCGAGCGTCGAGAGGTTGAATCCCGGCGCGAAGGTCAGCCCGAGGCCGATGCCCAGCAGGATCGTCGAGGGCAGCACGTGCGAGGCGTAGGACGTGGTGAGCCCGATGTCGGTGAGCAGGTACATGCCGACGGCGGCGATGACCATGCCGGTCGGGATGAGTACCCGCGCGCTGTAGCGGGCGATCAGGACGGTGCTGGCGAGCGAGGCGACCACGACCAGCGAGCCGGTCAGCGGCAGGAACGCGACGCCGGTGCGGACGGCGCTGTAGCCGAGCGAGGCCTGCAGGTAGTAGGTGAGGAACAGGAACACCGCGAACATGCCGGCCGCCGCCGCGAACATCGCGAGGTAGGCGCCACCACGGTTGCGGTCGAGCACGATGCGCAGCGGCAGCAACGGGTGCGCCACCCGGCGCTGGAGTGCGACGAAGGCGGTGAGCAGAACCCCGGCCGCGACGAGGAAGCCGACGGTGACGGCGTTGGCCCAGCCGTCGGTCTGGGCGCGGGAGAACCCGTACACCAGGGCAAAGAGGCCGGCGGACACGACGACGGTGCCGGGGACGTCGAGCTTTGCGCGCTCAGCGGCCTTGCTGTGCTCGAGCAGGAGGAACCCGCCGACGAGCGCGCCGACCGCGAAGATCAGGTTGACGTACATCGTCCAGCGCCAGTTCGCGTACTCCGTCAGGAATCCGCCGAGCAGCAGGCCGATGGAGGCACCCGCGCCGGCGATGGCGCCGAAGACGCCGAACGCCTTGTTGCGCTCGCCCGGCTCGGTGAACGTGGTGGTCAGCAGCGACAGGATCGCCGGGGCGAGCAGGGCGGCGAACATGCCCTGGACGGCGCGTGCGCCGATCAGCATGCCGACGTTCACCGCGGCGCCGCCGACGGCCGAGGCGAGGGCGAAACCGACGAGCCCGATGACGAACACCCGCTTGCGGCCGATGACGTCGGCGATCCGGCCGCCGATCAGCAGCAGCGAGCCGAAGGCCAGTGCGTAGGCGGTGACGATCCACTGCCGGGCGTTGTCGGAGAACGCGAGGTCGGTCTGGGCGGTCGGCAGCGCGATGTTCACGACGGTCGCGTCGAGCACGACCATGAGCTGCGCGATGCCGAGAACCGCGAGGATCCACCAGCGCTTGGCGGCGCCGGTGGGGATGGGCAGGGCGGCCGAGCGACTGGACGGCCTCTCCAGGGTGGTGGTCACGAGCATCTCCCGGTCATTACCGGAGAGGTCTTCTCCGGTTCTCTAGAACCGTAACAGAGATATGGAGACGCCTACTCCACTTTTTCTGGAGACGCTCACCACACGCGAGGTAAGCGCTTGCGGATCAGCAGCCGACGGCGAAGACGTAGCAGCGCAGCCGCGGTTCGCGCAGCACCTCGGGCGCGCCGACCAGGTTGAAATCCGGGGTGGAGACGCTGAGCAGCCCGGGCGCCGCGGCAAGCACCTGGAGGTAGGTCTGCACGTTCGCCGGATCGATGCCGGGCTGGTAGAGCTGGGAGCAGACCGACCTGTCGATCCGGGACGGCGCGGCGGGCCCGTCATGGCGCAAGGCGTCCATGACGAGCGCGTAGGCGACCGGGTCGACAGTGCCGATCGCCAGATGTTCGTAGACGTCGGAGCGGCAGACGCTCTGCGTGGCCACGTTGGTGATCCGCCCGGCGCCGGTGTACAGCGACGACGTCGAGGACGTCCTGCTGTTCGGCTGCACCACCTCGTCGGTGTGGGTGAAGATCTCGGTGTAGGAGACACCGGCGAACGTCTCGGTGCCGCTGTTCAGCGCGCGGATGAAGTTCGACCCGGCGCCCTGCTGCCAGTCGGCCGGCGGGCAGGCGAGGACATCTCGCTTGCAGAAGCCGAGAATCGTGGTGCCGTGATTGGTGCCGGCCATGCCGATCACGTCGTCGACCATTCCGCGGGTGTCCGGCCAGAATCGCAGCGCCCAGCGCATCGACATGCCGCCCTGACTGTGCCCGAGGACCGCGATGCGCCGCCCGGTGGCCCGGTGCAGATACCGGATGCCGTGGACGAGGTACTCGGCGGCCGTCTGGATGTCGCCGAGCGTGTGGTGCGGCATCGTGATCGCACACCAGGCCCGGTGCTGCGCGTCGAAGGCCCGCTCGTAGTTCCACGAGTAGTTCTGCGCGGGGGTGACCCCGGTGGCCGGGTTGAGCAGGACCGGTTCGCCGCGGCCGTCGGCCAGCGAACCGCTGCAGTGCAGCGCCGCGGCGAGGGTCGCGGCCGGCACCTGCAGGCGGGGGCCGGGCCGATCCAGGGGTGCGTAACGGCCGGCCGCCCCGGCCGCCCCGGCCGCCCCGGGGACACCGGGGACACCGGTGACCAGGGTTGTCGCGAGGAGGACGGCGGCACCGACGGCAGCGGCGAGGCGAGGATTCACGAGTGGATCAACGAGCCGGCGGCTCCCGGGAATCGAGGGTCCCGCCGGAAGCGCTTTGGGCGTAACGTCCGGTCTCTTCCGAATGTTGGGTTCAGAGGGGAATGACATGCGCCAAGTCGCGCTCCTGTTCGCCGCGGGCCTCGCGGTCGCCACCGCGTCGGTCGTCTCCGCGCCGGCCGCCTCGGCCGATGCCGGCCGGGTGATCACCGTCGCCGGCGATCTGCAGAGTGAACTCGGCTGCCCGGCCGACTGGCAGCCGTCCTGCCCGCAGTCGGAGCTGGCGCCGATCGGCCCGACGACCTACGGCGCACAGTTCACGCTCCCGGCCGGCAGCTACGAGTTCAAGCTCACCGTCAACGGCAGCTGGGACGAGAACTACGGGGCGGACGGGACACCGAACGGCGCCAATATCGCGCTCGTCATCGGCGGACCGGCAACGCTCGACTTCGGCTACGACGACGTCACCCACCGGGTGTCGATCGCACCGACCGATCTGCCCGGCGCGGCGACGCCGGCCGACGCCGCGCTGGCCCGCGACTCACTGCGCCAGCCGCTGACCCGTGAGCAGTTCTACTTCGTGATGACCGACCGGTTCGCCAACGCCGACCCCACCAACGACCGCGGCGGCTACAGCGGCGGCCCGCTGGTCACCGGGTACGACCCGACGCACAAGGGCTTCTATCACGGCGGCGACCTCCAGGGCCTGATCAGCAAGCTCGACTACATCAAGGGCCTGGGCACGACCGCGATCTGGCTGACGCCGTCGTTCGTCAACAAGCCCGTCCAGGGGCCACCGGGACAGCAGACCGCCGGCTACCACGGCTACTGGATCACCGACTTCACCCACATCGACCCGCACCTCGGCAGCAATCAGGACATGAAGAACCTGATCACCGCCGCCCACGCCAAGGGCATGAAGGTCTTTTTCGACATCATCACCAACCACACCGCGGACGTCATCGACTACGCGCAGCACGAATACAGCTACCGGAACAAGACCGACTACCCGTACAAGGACGCCAACGGCACACCGTTCGACGACCGCGATTACGTCAACCAGCCGTTCCCGCCGATGAACGCCGACTCGTTCCCGTACACGCCGGTCTTCGACAACCCCGGCGACGCGACCGCGAAGACGCCGGCCTGGCTGAACGACGTGACGCTCTACCACAACCGCGGCGACTCGACCTACGCCGGCGAGTCCGCCACGTACGGCGACTTCTCCGGCTTGGACGACCTGTTCACCGAGCGTCCCGAGGTCCTGCATGGCATGGAGGACATCTACCGGGCGTGGGTGGACCTGGGCATCGACGGCTTCCGCATCGACACCGCCAAGCACGTCAACACCGAGTTCTGGCAGCAGTTCTCGCCGGCGATGCTCGACGAGGCGCACAGCATCGGCACGAGCAAGTTCTTCATGTTCGGCGAGGTGTTCGACGCCGACCCGGCCTTCCAGAGCATCTACTCGACGACTGCGAAGCTGCCGGCCACGCTCGACTTCGGCTTCCAGCAGAACGCGGTCGCGGTCGCCAACGGCGGCGCGACGACGTACCTGTCCAAGCTGTATGCCGGCGACGACTACTACACCGACACCGACTCGAACGCGTACGACCTGCCGACCTTCCTCGGCAACCACGACATGGGCCGCATCGGCCGCTTCGTGAACGGGTCACTCAGCAGGGACGAGTTCGCGCACGCGCTGATGTACACGCTGCGCGGCCAGCCGGTCGTCTACTACGGCGACGAGCAGGGGTTCATCGGCGACGGCGGCGACCAGGACGCGCGGCAGGACATGTTCGCCAGCTCCGTCGCGAGCTACAACGACGACCCGATGATCGGCGGCCCGACCGGCGCGATGGACCGGTACAACAGGAAGGGCACGCTCTACCGCTACATCCGCGCACTGTCCGATCTGCGCAAGGCGCAGCCGGCGCTCGCCGACGGCGCGCAGACCACCCGGTTCGCCAGTGACTCGGCCGGCATCTTCGCAGTGAGCCGCGTCGACCGGAGCGCGCAGCGCGAGTACCTCGTGGTGGCCAACAACGCCACCACCGCCAAGGCGGCGAGCTTCGACACCTTCACACCGAACGCCCCGTTCAACTCCATCTTCGGCGGCGCCGGCGTGACCTTCTCGAACGGCGCCGGTCAGGTGAACGTCACGATCCCGCCGCTGACCGTTCGCGTGTTCA
>JAVHVB010000439.1:0-3370 GCA_032160775.1 Pseudonocardiales bacterium
GCGGTTACACGCGGATCATCAAGACCAACCCACGCAAGGGCGACAACGCGCCGATGGCCGTCATCGAGCTGGTCGAGGAACTGAAGTCGGTCGTCGCCGAGGCGGAGAAGGCGCGCGGCACGAGGACGGCGGCCAAGAAGGCGCCGACCGGCCGCACCAAGGAGATCGCCGAGGACGCGGCAGCCGAGTCGGCGACCGCTGCCGCGGTCGCGGCCGAGGCGGCGGCCGGCGACGTCGAGGACGTCGATGCAGAGGCAACCGATGCAGGGGCCGGCGACGAGGTCGACGGCGTGACCGCGGAGACGACCGACGACGTCGAGGCGGCCGCGGCGCAGGCTGCGGATGTCGCCGAGACGACCGCGGTCGGCGACGAGCCGGAGGCCGGCGCCGAGCTGGCCGAGAAGCCCGACGAGAGCTGATCGCGCCGATTCATCGCAAGTTGTCCGCCCTATCCCGGCTCTCCGGCCGAGATAGGGCGGACAACTCGTTTAAGGTCAGCAGGTGCGGATCAGGCTGGATATCGCCTACGACGGCACCGACTTCTCCGGCTGGGCGGTGCAGCCCGGCCAGCGGACCGTCCAGGGCGAACTGGAGACGGCGCTGCGCACCATCCTGCGGTTGCCGGCGGTGCCGTTGACCGTCGCGGGCCGCACCGACGCCGGCGTGCATGCCAGCGGGCAGGTGGCGCACTGCGACGTGCCGGATCTGCCTGCCGACCTGGTGCGCCGGCTGGCCGGGGTCCTCGCGCCGGACCTGCGGGTGCGCGACGTCAACGAGGTGCCGGCCGAGTTCGACGCCCGGTTCGGCGCGCTCTGGCGGCGCTATGTGTACCGGGTCTGCGACGCTCCCGGCGGGGTGGACCCGCTACGCCGGCGGCACGTGCTCGGCTGGCCGCGCCGGCTCGACGAGGTGGCGATGGCCGAAGCGGCGAGCCGGCTGATCGGGCTGCACGACTTCGCCGGGTTCTGCCGGCGCCGCGAGGGCGCCACGACGGTGCGCACGCTCACCGGATTCTCGGTGGAGCGGGGTGCCACCGAGGTCGCGTGCAGGGTGGAGGCGGACGCGTTCTGCCACTCGATGGTGCGCTCTCTGGTCGGCGCGCTGGTCGCCGTCGGCGAGGGTCGGCGGCCGGTCGACTGGCCCGCGTCGCTGCTGGACCGTGAGCGGCGCGCGGACGATGTGCCCGTCGCGCCCGCACTCGGCCTGACGCTCGTCGAGGTGGGTTACCCGCCGGATGTCGAGCTGGCGGCGCGCGCCGAGACCACACGCGCCCGCCGCTCCGCCCACTGAGTTGTCCGCCTCAGGCGCGTGTACACGTGACGAGGGGCGGACAACTTCCCGAGGGTCAGCCGGGGATGGCGCTGAGCAGCCGGTAGCAACGCTCGGTCATCTGGTCGGCGGACTCGGCCGGGTGTTCCAGCCACCACTCGACCAGCGAGTTGACGATGCCCATCCACACCGTCGACAGCGCCGCCACGTCCAGCGCGTTGTCGACGCCCCGGGCCAGCAGGAACCGCGCGGACCCGCTGGCCGCGATCTCGGTCATCCGGGCGCGGTAGCCGGCCGCCGCGGTGGCGATCTCGCCGCGGCCGGGCATCGACGGGTCGAACAGCATGCGCCACGCCTCGCGCTGCGGCTCGAGCGCCTCGAAGATGGCGCGCAGCGGGTAGATGCGCGAGATGACCGAGTCGTCGACTTCCAGCTCGGCGTCCTCGAGTCGGCTCAGCAGCCCGCCGGACACCGAGTGCAGGCAGGCGAGGAACAGCCCCTCCTTGGAGCCGAAATACTGGTAGATCAGCGGCTTCGAGATGCCGGCGCGGCGGGCGATGGCGACCATCGAGGCGTGGGCGTAACCGAGCGTGGCGAACTCGCCGATCGCGACGGCGACGATCTGCTCCTCGCGCTCGGCGCGGGGGACGCCCTTCGTCCCGATTGCGGCGTCGCTGGACACCCGACGGACCTTACCCTAGGGTAAGTGACCCTAGGGTAAGTTAGCTCGGCGGAGAGGCGGGACGGTGGCTGCGTTCGCTGCGGAGCTGCGTGACCCGGTCACCTATGCCATCCCGGTCTTCATCCTGTTCATGGCGCTCGAGGTGGGCGCCATGCGCCACCTGGACGAGGACGAGCGACAGACCCGCGGTTACGAGCGCCGCGACACCAGGACCAACATCTGGATGGGCCTCGGATCGCTGTTCGTCAACGGCGGCGCCCGTATCGTCGCCCTGCTCGCCTACTCCGCGCTGTACGTGCTCACGCCGCTGCGGCTGGACACGCACCAGTGGTACACGTGGGTGTTCGCCCTGCTCGCGGTTGATCTGCTCTTCTACGCCGAACACCGCGCCGCGCACCGCGTGCGGCTGCTCTGGGCAGCGCACCAGGCGCATCACAGCAGCCAGCGGTTCAACTACTCGACTGCCGTCCGGCAGAAGTGGAATCCGTGGTGGGAACTGCTCGTCTGGGTGCCGCTGCCGCTGCTCGGCATGCCGCCGTGGATGGTCTTCACGGTGTTCTCGATCAATCTGATCTACCAGTTCTTCGTGCACACCGAGCGGGTCGACCGGATGTGGGCGCCGGTCGAGTTCGTGTTCAACACCCCGTCCCACCATCGGGTGCACCACGCGAGCGACGTCGACTACCTGGACAAGAACTTCGCCGGGATGCTGATCATCTGGGACCGGCTGTTCGGCACGTTCCGCGCCGAGACCTACCGGCCGACGTACGGGCTGACGCACAACGTCGAGAGCTACAACCCGTTCAAGCTGCAGTACTACCTGTACGCCGACATCTGGCGCGACGTGCGCCGCACGCGCAGCTGGCGGCAGAAGTTCGGCTACGTCTTCGCCCCGCCCGGGTGGGCGCCGAAGACCGACGAGACGCAGGTCGGGACGAGCCTGGAGACCGCGGCCGCCTGACCCTGTTTCAGCTTCCCGTCACTGCTGGCTGATTCTTCCGTCGGAAATCAACCGCGGCTGACGGGAAGGCGCTGATCGACGGGTCGACTGTGTTTCCAGTGCGGGTCACTCGTTCGGTTACTCACTCGTCCGGCTAGAGGGCACCGATCGGCGAGACCAGAGTCTGGTCTCTCGGACACGCCCACACCGCCACCGCATCGCGTATCGACACCGTCAGCGGGTGGCTGGTCGGGTGATGCGGGCACGGTGGCCAGTTGGTCGGAGCGCTTCCCCATAGCTCCTCGATCGCCCACTCTTGAACCTGGTCAGCAACCATCGCGACGCGCTCGAACCCCGGCGCGGAACGAGACACGTACACCCCAGTGCCGCTGCCGTCCGGACTCCACAACATCGCCGACGCCGAGTCTGGACTTTCGGTCCAATCGCGGTCCTCAACCCGCGGCGGAGCGACGCCGGTG
>JAVHVB010000440.1:0-10967 GCA_032160775.1 Pseudonocardiales bacterium
GGGCGTACGTTGTTGTTGAGGTGCAGCACCCGGTGGCCGTGGATGACGACGTCCGGGTCGGCCTGCAGGTGTTGGCCGTCCACCGGCCCGAAATAGCGCTTACCGGTGCCGAACACGACCGGCACGACGTCCATCGCCACCTCGTCGACCAGACCGAGCGCGAGCGCCTGCCCGGCGACCTCCCCCGCCGCCAGCGCGACGACGCGGTCACCGGCGAGCTCCTTCGCCTTCGCGATCGCAGCCGCTACGTCGTCGAGGAAGAAGTACGACGCCTCGGGATGCCAGCCGTCCGGCTTCGGCCGGCGGGTCACGACGACCACGTGATCGCCGGCCGGGGGCGAACCCTCCCAGCCGTTGGTCAGGTCGAACAGCCGCCGGCCGATCACGCTGACCCCGATGCTCTCCCACATGGGCCGGACGTAGGCGGCCGAGGCGGGCGACACCTTGAACGGGCCGCCGTCGACGATCTCCGAGTCGCCGTTGAAGTACCAGTCGAACAACGGCCCGACCTCGTCGCTGTCGTCGGCGATGTAGCCGTCCACCGACACGACGGCGTGCATCACTACGGTGCTCATCCGGTCTCCTCTCGTGCCTGCCGGACGGCCTGCGCGATCGGCATGCGCAGCGGGTTCCCGTGGCCGGGCAGGATCAGGTCCGCGGCCAGCTCGGCGAGTGGCAGGACGGCGTCGCGGGTGTCGCGGTTCTGGAAGAACGCGGGCGGCAGCTGCGGCCCGGTCGTGCGGGAGACGGCGTGCCCGGTGACGAGTTCGTCGCCGGTGCAGACCGCGCCGGCCGTGGGCAGGAAGTAGCAGGTGTGCCCGGAGGTGTGGCCACGCGTCGGCACCGGTACCGGCCGACCGGGCAGGTCCAGGGCGGCCGCGGCCGGGAACTGCGCGGCGCTGGGGATCGTCACGTTCCTCGCCGCGCCGACCCGCATCACCTTCGTCAGCCAGGGCAGCACACCGGGCCGCCAGAGGTTCTTCGTGACATCCAGCGGGCCGGCCTGCTCGAGGAACTCGCGGTGCGCGTGCCGCGCCTCGACCTCGTCGGTCAGCACGGACGTCCCGTACCGGTCGGCGAAGTGCTGCGCGGCGCCCATGTGGTCGACGTGGGCGTGCGTGAGCAGCACGGCGCGCACGTCCTCGGGACGGCGGCCGATCGTCCGCACCGACTCCTCGACCCGTCCGAGATCGCCGGGGTAGCCGGAGTCGATCAGCGTGACGTCGGCACCGTCGCGGACGAGGTACCAGTTGACCTCGGTGCCGCGGACATGGAAGACGTCGTCGGCCACCTGCCGCACGCGATCACGCACGTGGGCGATTCTGGCATCCGCGTTGTCGGTGCTGCTCCTTAGCGTGTCCGGCATGGCTATCGCAACGTTTCCCGGTCTGGTTCTCGACTGCCCGGACGCCGGCGCGCTCGCCCGGTTCTACGGCACCATGCTCGACTGGGAGGTCAAAGTCGACGACGGCTGGGGCGAGATCCGCGCCCCGTACGGGCAGTGCATCTGCTTCCAGCAGGTCGAGGCGTACAACCCGCCCGTGTGGCCGGGCCAGGACGTCCCGCAGCAGATGCATCTGGACGTGATGGTCGAGGACCTGGACGTGGCCGAGAAGGAGGTCGTCGAACTGGGCGCGACCAAGCACGAGCACCAGCCGGGCACCTCCTTCCGGGTGTTCCTCGACCCGGCCGGGCACCCGTTCTGCCTCTGCATCAGCTGAGGCGGACCTGCCCCTTTGGGTGTCCGCGGAGCCTTTGGTGACGCGAGTTGCCCTGCCAGGATGGGTCCGTGGGCAGCGATTACTCCGTCCAGTACGTCGGTGAGACGCCGAGCTTCCCGTCGATGGCGGCCGCGACGTCGATGATGCTTGTGTACAAGAACGGGCAGAGCATGTCCGACTCCCGGGTGCTGCGCACGCTGACCGATGCCGGCATCAATCCGCACAGCCCGAGCGACGTCGATCGGGTGGCGTACCCGCTGAGCCTCAATGCGCTGACCGACCCCTGCCGGGACCCCAACGACTGGGCCAAGGCGCTCGAGCGCGGCCCGCTCATGGTGGGCACCTCGAACCGGGTCTTCCTCGTCGCCGGCATCAACGACGAGAGCAACGGCGACTCGGCGCATCTGAAGATCCTGGACCCCGCGCAGGGTGGCGAGACGTGGATGTCGTTCAGCGAGGCGAAGCAGCGCTACGAGCTGGACCCGGACCTCGGGTACGTGATCAAGCTCTTCCAGTGGTGACCGCGCCCCAGCGCCCCAGCGCCCCAGCGCCCCAGCGCCCCGCGGGCTCAGCCGGTGACCGCGGGCTCAGCCGGTGACCGCGGCGCGGGCACTGGCGGTTGCGGTGTGCCGCACCTCGCGCCGGCCGAACAGGGCGCCGAAGGCGAGTGACATCGTCTGCTCGCAGCGCAGCGTGATCAGTGTGCCGCCGTCCGACACGTCCGCTTGCACTTCAACCCGGCGGCGTTCGGCGTCGCGCGCCAGGTAGGCGTCGACCGCGCCCTCGACACCGGCGAACCGTAGCGAGCCGCCGGCAGTCAGCCCGCCCGTCCGGTCGAGATCGGCCGCGCTCGCCGCCGCCGCGGCCGCCGCGCCGTCGCAGATGTCCTGCAGGCCGCGCTGGTCGACGAACGCGTCGCCGAGCGCGACCGCGCCCGCCACGACCAACAGCGCAACCAGGAAGAAGCCGAGGATCAACGGGACCGTCGAGCCCCGGTCGTCGCTCACGGGACGCCCCGGTAGTCGTCCACATGCACCGTGTACGCACCGACCGCGCGAATCCCCCGGCCGGCGAGCACCGACGGAATCGCCGGTAGCTCAACCTGCCGGATCACGCACACGGTGAATTCGGCGCCCGGCGCGAGGCTCGGCGCGACCGCGGCAGCGTCACACGCGGCACCGGCCGCCACGACCCGCAGCTCGACGTCGTCGGGCAGTCCCTCATTCGCCAACGCGAGCCGGACGACCGCCTCGACCCGTCGCTGCGCCTCGGCTGACGTCCCGCTCGTCGCGAAGGTGCGGCCGGCATCGCGGGCGGCCTGACTGACTGCGAGCGTGGTCCGCTGCACCGTCGCCACCGCCGCGATCACGTACACCAGCGGCACCATGACCAGCACCGCGACGAAGACGAACTCGACGATCGCGTTCCCGGACTCGTCTTTCACGGCTGTTGCTCCTTCAGCGCGGACGAGGTGACATCGATGCTCAGCGGCAGGTGGAGGGGCAGGAAGAACAACCGCAGGCGACCGGTGCAATGCACGGTTGTCGTCGCCAGACCGGAGACCGCGTCGTACCCGGCCGCACCCGTGCAGTGGATGGCCGCAGCATCGCCGTCGGGCAGCCCGGCGTGGATCAGCCGCTCGGCGCGCGGGCCGCCGGCCGCTGGGTCGACACCGAGTGCTGCGGCGTAGCGCGCGGCGTCGGCCGCGGATGCGGCGACGACGTTGCGCGCGTAGAAGTAGACCGCGGTCTGCAACACACCGAGCAGGAGCAGGACGAGCAGCAGCGACATCAGCACGAAGTCGACGACCGCGGCCCCGGCCTCGTCGCGCAGCCGCGCCGGCATCGCTACCTGCTGCCGGTGACCGAGTCGATCGCGCTGCTGATGGCATCGGTGATCTGCGGCTGGAACACCCCGAGGATCGCGACCACCAAGATGGCCGTCATCACCGTCACCATCACCCAACCGGGCACGTCCCCCCGATCACTCCGAAACGACCGGCGCACCCGTGTGACGAAACCCTTCATCGAACCTCCTCGGGTCATCGGGCGAGCGACGTCAGGGTCAGCAGCCCGGGAAACAGGGCGAATAGCACGGTGACCGGAAGGATCAGGAACACGACCGGCACCATCATCGAGATCTCCTTGCGGCCGCCGATCTCGAGCAGCGCCCGCTTGCCGGCCTCCCGCACGTCGACCGCCTGCGCTCGCAGTACCTCGGCCAGCGGCGTCCCGCGCTCGATCGCTACGACGACGCCCTGCAGGAACCGGGCGAACGAGTCGAGCGTGGTCTGCTCGGCGAGTTCGCCGAGTGCGGTAGGGACGGACGTGCCGGCGCGGACCCGAGCCAGTGCCCGATTGAGGTCGCGGGCGAGTTCGCCGCCAGTCAGCCGGCAGACCCGCTCGAGCGCGGCGAGCGGCGATTCGCCGGCAACGACGGACAGCGCGAGCAAGTCGGCGACGACCGGGAACTCGCCGAGCATGGACTGCTCGCGCCGCGCGAGCTCGCGGGTGAGCCACCAATCGCGACCGAGCACACCACCGAAGAGCCCCCCAAGGGCGAGCAGTACGGGCAGCAGCGCTCCGACGCCGCCGCGGATGACGCCCCCGAGCAGGCCGACCGCCGCGCCGGTGACCATGGCTGCCACGCCCCAGACGACCTGCTCGATGCGGAACTCCTCGGCGGTGGTCGACACCCCCAGCCCGGCGAGGCGCCGACGCACCGAGGTGGTGCCGCCGACCAGCCGGTCGAGCAGCACCACCGCCTCGCCCAGCGTCGGGCCGAACAGCCGGCGGGCAACCACGAACGGCGCCGCCGTGGCCGACGGCCGGGCCAGCAGTCGCGACGGCGGCGGCGTCTCGCCGAGGTACGGCGCGATCCGGTCGGCGAGCCGGACGGGGCGCATCGGCGGCGCGGCGCGGATCGCGAGCAGCGCGCCCAGGCCGGCGGTGAGGCCGAGCCCGGCGCCGAGCAGTTCATTCATCGGACCACTTCCGCGGACGATCGTGGACTGCGAGGCGCAGGTAAGCGTTCACTCCACTTGTCATGCCAGCACTCGCCGTTCCTCGGGCAGCCGGCCGATGTGCAGCATCAACCGGTACGCGACGACGCAGACGGCCGCGCCGACCGACAGCAACAGCGTCCCGGCGGCGGAGTCGTAGGCGTCCAGCGTCTGCGACTGGCTGCCGAGCAGCAGCAGCACCAGCCAGGGCGCGGCGACCGCGAGCCGAGCCGCGTTCACCACCCAGCCCTGCCGAGCCTCGAGCTCGGCGCGGGTGCGCGCGTCGGCGCGGAGCAGGTCGGCCAGCGTGCGCAACACCGTGCCGAGGTCGGTGCCCCCGACTTCGCGGGCCACCCGCATCGTCTCGCAGACGCGGTCGCCAACCGGGTCGGCGAGATCGTCCTTCAACGCGTCCAGGCAGTTGCCGAACCGGCCGCTGGCCCGGTAGGCAGCCGCGAACCGGCCGAACGGGGGGCGGAGTTCGGCCGGTCCGCGGACTGCGAGCGCGGACAGTCCCTCGGGCAGGGACATGCCCGCGCGGACGGCCGAGGCGAGATGGTCGATCGCCTCCGGCCAGAGTTCGCGGAGCAGGGTCTGGCGCCGGCGACGCACTCGCCGCAGCAGCAGTGTGGGCAGCGCCGCGCCGAAGCCGGCGAAGAACACCGCAACAACGACGGTGCGGGTGAGCGCCCCGACCAGCACCGAGCCGAGCAGCGCGCACATGACCTGCGCGCCGGCGAGCTGCGCGGGGCCGACGCCGTCGACGCCCGCCTGCTTGAGCAGCTCGCGCCGTCGCCGGGTCCACCCGCGCCGCCCGCTCCGCGGGGCGGGGGCGCGCGGTCCGCTGCGCCAGATCAGCAGCAGACCGAGGCCGAATACGAGCCCGACGAACCCGCCCACGTCAGCCCCGATCCAGCAGGCGCGCCACGTCGATCCCGGCCGACGCGAACCGCTCGACGTGCGGCGGGAAGCCGTCGGCCCGCTCCAGCCGGCCGTCGCGGCGCGCGAACAGCTGCGCGGCCTCGATGACGTCCCCCTCGACCCGGCCGGGCACGCCCACGATCTCGCGCACCCGCCGCGCACCGGCGTCGTCCATGCCGAGGTGTACGACGACATCGACGCTGGCGGCGACGGTCGGCACGACGAACGCGGCGGACACGTTCGAGCCGGCGAGCAGCGGCAGCGTGCACATCTTGATCAGCGCCTCGCGGGCGGAATTCGCGTGCAGCGTGCACATGCCCGGTAACCCGCTGTTCAGCGCGATCAGCAGGTCGAGGCACTCCTCCTGCCTCACCTCGCCGACGATCAGCCGCGACGGGCGCATCCGCAGCGCCTCCTTGACCAACCGGCGCAACCGGATCTCGCCGGCGCCCTCCAGGTTCGGCTGCCGGGTCTGCATGGCGACGACGTCCGGAGCGCGCAGCGACAGTTCGAAGACCTCCTCGACGGTGACCACCCGCTCGCGTGCGGGGATCGCGCCGCACAACGCGTTCAGCAGGGTCGTCTTGCCCGCCTGCGTGCCGCCGGCGACCAGGATGTTGAGCCCGGCGAGCACCGCCGCCTCGAGGAAGCGGGCAGCCTGCTCGGTCAGCGTGCCCACCGCGACGAGTTCGTCGAGGGTGCGCAGCCCGACCGCGAACTTACGGATGTTCACCGCCATGTGCCGGCGGGTGATGTTCGGGATCGCCACATGCAGCCGCGAGCCGTCGGGCAGCATCGCGTCGACGAACGGGGTGGACAGGTCGATGCGCCGGCCGGTGGGCCGCAGCATCCGCTCGACGAGTTCGCCGACCTCGTCGGCGCCGAGGATGACGGTCGTCAGCTCCGACCGGCCGTGCCGGGCTACGAACACCCGGCCCGGCTCGTTGATCCAGATCTCCTCGATCGTCGGATCGTCGAGCAGCGGCTGGAGCGGGCCGAAACCGGCGACCGCGTCGAGCACGCCGCGGCTCGCGCCGATCGCGTCGGTGAGCGGCGGCAGGGACGAGGTGATCGTGCGGTCGGAGTAGTCGGCCACCGCCTCGTCGATGAGCAGGGCGACGGAGTCGGCGTCGGCGATCGGGTCGATCCCGCGCCGGCGCACCAGTTCGCGGACCTCGGCTTCGAGGATCTGCTGCGCGGACAACCCCACGCCCGGAAGTTATGGGGCGAAACCGGTGAAAGCCACAGTGGGGACAAGCCTGTGGATAACCGCTCGCCGTTTCATGATCAACAGGACCGAATTGCTGCCGCGGCGGATGAGACCGACGGTGATGCCCGCCCAGCGCCGGTCGAGGGGTACTGGCGAACGGGCGCCGCACACCGCGCCCTTAGCGTCCGCCCGGTCAGCCGCCGTGCCACTCCCTACTTAATTTCTGGGGACGGCGGTCGCGCGGATGTCGGCCGGAACCGCATCGACCACGGCGAAGACCGGCACCGTCCGGGTGAACCAGAGCTCATCGTTCAAGTACTCGCGTTCCTCGGTGATCTGGGCCGTGCGGGTGTCGAACATGAGCGTCCGAACGTCTCCGGGGCGTGCGTCCGCATCGACGAACTGGAAGGCCTGCACCGGGTTGCCGAGCGAATCCTGGGTGGCCTCGCCGAGTCGGACATGCCCGAGTCCGGCCAGCACGTCGATCGCGGCCGAGCGGAGGTCCGCACTGGCCACTCCGCGGCGCACGATGTCAGCGACCGCGACGAAAATCCTTTCGTCCGACGATGTGGAGCCGACGGTGTTGGCCCGCACGTAGGCCTCGAGCGCCGCCGGCTCGGTCGGCAGCTGATCGAGGAACTGCGGTGAACTCATCCCGTCGATGGCCTGCGGACCGGGCGGCAGGAGCCACACCTCAACGCGCGCCGGGTCGGTGGACGTGCTCTCGGTGCGCCGCATCCAAGTGCGTCCGTCGGCCTGGATCCACTCCTCGAAACGGCTCTCGGTGGCGGGCTGCCCCGGCGTCGCGAGTTGCTGTTCGACGTCGACGAGGTGCAGGTACTGGTCCGGCCCGAGCTGATCGGTCGGGCTGACCGCAGCGACCTGCGCCAGATGATGCAGCGCCTGAACCGCCGCCGCCTGATCGGCCGAGCCGGGGGATCCGGCCGGCAGGACGGCCGGAATCGCGATGCACGCCGCGGCCGCCAGCCCGGCAGCCGCCGTGAGTGCGAACGCTCGGCGCCGACGGTTGGGCGCTTCAGCCGTGAGCCGGTAGTCCTCACGGTGAGGCGTCGGGTCCATGACCAGCACCCGGTTGAGGATGCTTTCGCGTTCGTCGGTCGACCAGTGTGGCGGCCGACGCAGATCGGCCAAGCGGTCATCGAGGTCGAAGCTCATGACGCGGTCTCCTTGGTAATTTCGAGGCGGGCGGACGGACGGAGCTGGGGTTGTCGTTCTTCCTCTGCGGACAGCGCGCGGCGCAGCCGGTTGCGCGCACGGTGCAGGCGCAGTTCGAATGCGCGGCGGGTGCAGCCGGCGACTTCGGCTGCCTGGGCGACCGACAGGCCGTCCCAGCCAGTGAGCAGCACGGCCTCGCGTTCGCCGGGCGACAGCTGGGCCAGGGCGGTGAGCATGGCCCGCCGCTCGATCGCGACATCGTCGGCACCCGGATTGGCGGTACTCGACCGCTCCAGGTTGGCGAGCTGCTCGTCGAGCCGGTGCTGGCGGGTGACGCCGCGGCGGCGGTTGCGGATCGTGTTGCGGGCGACCACCAAAAGCCACGGCAACGGCGTCGTGGGTACCTCGTCGATGCGCCGCCAGGCCACCAGGAACACGTCCGACACGACATCCTGGGCCGCGTTCGCACCGACATGCCGGCATGCATAAGCGAAGACGGAAACCGAGGTCTCGTCGAACAACGCCCGGAGCCGCGCTTCTCGATGTGTTGTGCTCACACTCCGTACTGTCCGGCAGCGGGCCGCACTTCTCACCCGGGAACCCGGCAGTTTGGATAACCGCTCGGTGCTTCATGATCAACAGGGCCGAATCGCGGCTATAGCGCGCATTCGGCCCTGTTGATCAACGGGTCGGAGGGGAAATGAGGGGCTAGGACGAGGCGCGCTGCCACATCTGCAGGTACGCCTCGGCGCCGTTCATGACGTCGTTCATCAGCGCGGGGCCGCCGAGCACGTTCAGCTCCTGCAACCAGTCCGCGTACATGCCGTAGTTGGCGGTGCCGTCGACGTTGAGGTCGAACGTCCGCTGCCCCCAGACCTCGCGATCGAAGCTCACCCCGCCGTCGTAGGACGTGAACGGGTAGCTGATCGGGTGCGCCGACGTCGGGCCGCCCTGCGTGCCCAGCCCGTTCATGTCCGAGCCGTAGCCGATGCCGAACGTGTAGTTCGGGTCGGCGATCGCGTGGTCGGTCTGCCAGTCCTGGACGAACGAGGTGGCGTTGCCCGCGTACGGGGTGATGAAGCCGCCGAGGGAGTAGATGCGCGGGTTCTCCTGGGGCGAGTCCCACCCGTGGCCGGAGACCACGCCCGAGTAGTGCGCCGCCTCGAGCATGCCCAGCACCTCGTCGGCCGACTTCGCGTCCATATGATCGAGTTCGATGATGAAGTGCCGCGCGATCATCTGCCGGATGAGGTAGGTGCCCAGCGAGGTGAGCCCGCGGAAGTTGCAGTGCGGCGGCGGCGGGTACAGCGGCAGCACCGCTCCGCCGAACAGTGCGTTCAGCGGCCCGATGATCATGTCGTACAGATCGCTGTTGATCGGCACCGACGTCAACTGCTCCTGATCGTGCTCGGGCCCCTTGCAGGTACGCACGTCCCAGAAGTTGCCGGTCTTCAGATGGTTGCCGCCGTTGACCAGCACGCCGAACTCGCCGGAGTCCATCTTCGTCCCGCCGAAGGCGTTGTCGAACTTGTGGATCGGGAAGAAGCTGCGCACGCCCAGGTTCCAGACCCGGGTCAGCCACGAGTTGAGCTGGAACTGGGTGCACTTCGCGTGGCCGAGGAACTCGCCGCAGTTGAAGATGTCGGACACCTCGATGCCCATGACGATCGCCAGCTTGCCGGAGTTGATCACCTGCCGCGCCTGGACCGGGTCGGTGACGATGCGGAAGAAGCCGTTGCCCGGGCCGCCCGCCTGCGCGTCGATGTAGTCCTGAAGCTCGCGCAGGTCGCGAGCCTGGATCAGGACGCTCTGCATGTCGTTGCACGGGGTGTGCCGCTTGGACATCAGCGAGCACAGCGCCTCGTTGTCGACGAGGTGGACGACCATGATCCGCAGCCCGGCCAACCAGGCCCGCTCGAGACCGGTCCAGTACTCGCCCTCCTCGGCGAGCGCGTGCGGCGCCGGCCAGTCCTTGAAGGTCGGCCAGCCCACCGTGTCGTGCGGGTGCGCCAGCGAGCCGTAGTCGATGAAGGACTCGGCGACCCCGTTCGTCCCCGTCTCGTACGGCGCGCAGTCGGGCAGCGCATAGGCGACCCCGTACGGGTGCCACGGCCGCCCGCAGTGCCAGTCGCCGCCGAGGAACTCGAACGCCGTCGTGTGCGTGTGCGCGTCGATGGTGCCGCGCACCGGGCCGTTCGGCGTCGCACCGGTGTAGGTGGAACCGGTCGCGTTGACCTGCGCCTCCGGGTAGACCGAGCAGCCGCTCTTGGGCAGGAACCGCACCGGCCGGGTCAGCCCGGTCGCGAGGTTGCGCATGGTGAAGCCGGTGGCGCCGGTGCCGGTGACCTGCCACTCGGCGCGCCGGCTCGGCGCGGCCACCGGGCCGACGGTCAGTCCCGTCTGGGCCAGGAAGTCCTGGTGGGTGCCGTAGAGCAGGTACTCGCCCAGCGTCGTCGCCTGCATCCGGTACGGCGAACTGCCGGCGCCGACCACGACGCCGGCCCCCGGGCCGGTGCGCACCTCGAAGCAGCCGTGCACGAGCGTGTACCGGTTTGCGGTGCTGGGCGTGAACGGCGCGGCGGCGGCCGGCTGCACGCCGGGGTGCCCGGGCGCGGCGACGGCGACCACGGACAGGACGAGCGCCGACGCGGCGATCAGCGAACAGAGGACACGGGGGCGGGCCATGTCGGTCCTCACTTCTGCGGGTTGGTGAATGCTGCTGCGTTTCCGTACAGGCGGTACAACGAGAAGGCGCCCGCGAAGGATCTGGCGCAGTACGAATCGAACAACCGCGTCGCTTTGGCGTCGGGCAGCACGGTGCCGCGCAGCCCGGGCGTGTCGACCTGGCCGCCGAAGAACTCGCGCATGCCGCGCACCAGCTGCTGCTGCACGTCGGCCGACGCGGCGTTCCAGTCGGTGCAGTTGGCCGTGCGCACCG
>JAVHVB010000441.1:0-6304 GCA_032160775.1 Pseudonocardiales bacterium
CGTTCCGTAGCGCAGGTCGAACGGCTCGTCATTGACATGCAGCCGGATCAGCTTGCCGTCGGTGACGTTGAGGACCGTCTGACCGGACTCCGGATACCCGTAACCGGCCTCCGCGTAGGGCAGCGGCCGGATCTCGTAGAAGGAGTTGAGGTAGGTGCCCGGCAGGCCTGCCGGGTCGCCCTCGTCGAGGTTGCCGCGCACGCCGATGTGCCCGTTGGAGAGTGCGAACAGCGACTCGACCTGCGCGATCGAGGTGTCCGAGAGGCCGACGACGCGGACCCGCCACGGTTCGGGGCGGAAATGTTCGTCGGGGATCACAGCAGCTCGGCCAGATCGGCCACGACGACATCCGCGCCGTGCTTGTGCAGTGCTTCGGCGTGTTCGTCGTCGAGCCGGTTCACGCCGACGACGTGGCCGAATTGGCCGCGCCGGCCGGCCTCGACACCGGCCGTCGCGTCCTCGAACACCGCCGCCTGCGCCGGCTCGGCGCCGACCAGCCGGCCGCCGGCCAGGAACGAGTCGGGCGCCGGCTTTCCGGGCAGGTGCTCATCGACGATGGTCACGCCGTCGACCCGCGCCTCGATGTATTGGTCCAGCCCGGTCACTGCGAGGACGTCCGCGGTGTTCGCACTCGACGACACGACCACCCGGCGCAGGCCGGCGTCGCGCGCAGCCTGCAGATAGCGCCGCGAGCCCTCGAACACGCGCACGCCGTCGGCCTTGATCCGGCGCATGACGTCCTGGTTCTTCCGCTCGCCGATGGCGTAGACGGTCTCCGCGTCGCCCGGGTCGTCCGGTCCGCCCTCCGGGACCGAGATCCCGCGGGCGGCGAGCAGGTCCCGGACGCCGTCGAGCCGCGGCTTGCCGTCCACGTATTCCGCGTAGTCGGAGTCGGTGAACTCGTCCTGCCCGTGCGCTTTCAGCACCGGGTCGAACGTCGCCTTCCAGGCCGCCCGGTGGACGGCGGCGGTGTCGGTGAGTACGCCGTCGAGATCGAAAAGACAGGTGGTGATGGAGTCCGGGAGTCCGAGCACGACATCATGCTTCCCGTCCCGGCGGACCGCTACGCCAGTAAGCGATGCCGGTGGCCGATGCCGACAGGTGGGAGATTCTCCGCACTTACCCCGAACCGACGCGAATGGGCGTAGCGTGGCACGCAGCCCCCGCTGCGCGGCCGGGCCATCGCCCCCAAAATAATTCGGGCGTCGAGCGAAGGACCGCTGTCGATGACTCACGCCACCATCGTGCTCGCCGACCGGGTCGAGCGCGTCACCCGGGTACGCACCATCGCCAGTGACGACTGGCGGGCCTCCGTCGCGTTGCAGGGCGAACTCGACGTCGCGAACGCGCACGAGCTACGCGCCGAACTCGCCCGGCATCTCGACGCCGGCCGTCGGGTGATCCGCGTAGATGCCCAGCGGCTCGACTTCATCGACTCGACTGCGTTGCGCGAGTTGATGGTGGCGACCCAGCAGTGCACCGCCGACCACGGTTCGCTGATCCTGACCAACGTCTCCGCCAGGTTGTGGCGGGTGCTGGAAGTCACCGGGCTGGACCAGGTGTTGCTCGTCGACGCAGCCGGGGGCCTCGGCCAGCCTGCGGTGTCCGCGTAGCCGTGAGCCCGCCGTCGACGGTGCGCGGCGTGCTGTTCGACGTCGACGGCACGCTCATGGACACGACATTCCTGCACGCGGTGTGCTGGGCGGAGGCGCTGCGCCAGCACGGGCACTCGGTGCCCGCGGTCGTCACGCATCGGGCGATCGGCATGTCCAGCGAGAAACTGCTGGGCCACGCGCTCGGCGACGGCCGAGACACCGCCGAGGACGACGCGATCACCGAGGCGCACCTGACGCTCTACAAGCAGTGGTGGGGACGCCTCACCCCCCTGCCCCGTGCGGCCGAGCTGGTGCGGACCTGCCACGAGCGCGGCTTGCGGGTAGTGCTGGCCTCCTCGGCCAAGGCCGAGGAACTGGCTGCCCTGCGCTCGGCGCTCGACGTCGACGACGCTCTCGACGAGACGACCAGTTCCAGCGACGCCGACGAGGGCAAGCCGGAGCCGGACATCGTGGTGGTGGCGCTCGAGAAGTCCGGGCTGCGGGCCGAGGAGGTCGTCTTCGTCGGCGACGCGGTGTGGGACGGCTACGCCACACAGCAAGCCGGCGTCGCCTTCGTCGGGCTGACCTGCGGCGGCACGTCCGAGGCGGACCTGCGCGCAGCCGGCGCGGTCGAGGTGTGGGCGGATCCCGCCGAGCTCCTGGAGAACCTCGACAAGAGCGCGATCACGACGAGCGGCGCAACCGACTGACGATCACGGCGAGCACCGCCGCGCCGGCGATGCCCATGGCGACCCGCTTGCCGAGTTGCGCCTTCTGCTGCACCTTCGCGGCCAGCGCGTCGGCGGTGTCGGCAAGCTCAGCGCGCGTCGAGGCGATATCGGCGCGAATCTCGTCGGCGGTCAACGCTTGACCGCCTCGCGCACGGTCGCGACATCCGCCGCACTCAACCGGGCGGCGAGTTCGCCCATCGAGGCGTCGTCCAGGTTCTGTCCGGTGCGGACGTGCGTGTCGGATTGCGCCATCAGCCCTCCAGCTGTCTCTATTCGGGGCTGCCCGGATGCACCGGGTCGCTAACCCCGGCGGTCAGGTCAGCGCGGCCCCGGCAACCCGCAGATCGGCGACCAGCCCGGCATAGGCGGCGTCCCGGTCCGCGGCCGGCGCCCGGAGCACGGCCGACGGGTGGATCGTGACGACGAAGCTGCCGGTGCCGAGCGCGCTCTCCCGCTCGAGGACGGTGCCGCGGTCGCGGAGCACCTTGACGTCGTTGCCCAGTACCGACTTCACCGCCGTGCTGCCGAGGCAGACGATCAACCCCGGTCGCACCGCCGCCGCCTCGGCGGCGAGCCACGGCCGGCACGCCGCGATGTGCCCGGCGCGCGGCGTCTGGTGCAGGCGGCGGTTGCCCTGCCGGCGGAAGTGGAAATGCTTGACCGCATTGGTGACGAAGGTCGGGACGTCGGCCAGCTCGGCGTCGTCGAGCGCCCGGCCCAGCACCCGGCCGGCCGGACCGACGAACGGCGCGCCGTCCCGGTCCTCGACGTCGCCGGGTTGCTCGCCGACGAGCATCAGCTTCGCCCGCGCCCGGCCGGCACCGAAGACGACCTGCGTTGCGTCCGCGTAGAGATCGCAGCCGCGGCAGGCCGGGGCGGCGCTGCGTAGGGCGGCGAGCGAGCGCTGAGCCGGCAGGAACTCGGCAGCGCCCGGGAACGACGTGCGGTCGGCCACGGTCAGTTGGCGGTTTCTGCCTCGGTCTCGAACCACGCAGGCGCCGGGTACCCGTACATCCACGGCAGGTGCTGGATCGCGTGGCAGTCGATCAGGGCGAAGGCGCGGTCGGCGACGGACCAGGTCCGCACAACCCGCCGGCCGCACTGTGCGTACATGACCGCGTGCGGTCCTTCGTGGCCGGCGAACAACTGACAGCGCCCGTCATGTCCCGCGGCCTTCGGCAGCTCGGCTCCGCACCGAACGTCGATACTGCGTGGCTTTCCCGCCTCTCGTGGACTCCGGGCTACGGCCGTCATCGAGGTTCCGATCTGTTGCCGTCGCGGTGGTGGCGGCGGGTCACCCGGTCTGCGGCTGACTCGGGTGGTTATCTCCACCCTAAACCCGATCGAAACAAATGACGCCCCCGATTTTCCGGACGTTTTCGGCTGATCCCGTTCGGACGGCGAACAAATGCGAACGCGGTCGGGAAGATCGACTTCTCGGCGCCGTTCGCCCCGGCGATCCCTAGCTGTCGGAGGTGCCGCCGTCGGACGGCGGCGACAATACCGGCGACCGCGTGCGCACCGCCCACGGAACAGCCAGCCAGAGCGTGACCAACAGCGTCGTGGCCAGCCCGCCGGCCACGAGACCCTCCGTCCAGCCGAGCACGACGTCGAAGATCAACGTCGTCACCGAGATCACGGCGCAGGCCAAGAAGAAGATGCCGACGATCGCGAGCCGGTGCGCCATCTGCACCGTGTCCTCCTTGCGATGCCGCCGGAACAGCGCCCGGTGCACGGCCACCGGGGCCTGGAGAAAGCCCGTTGCCAGGATCGATGCGGTGATCGCCGCCATGTAGACCCGCCGGTCACCTTCGGTGAGTGACGGGAACTTCTGCTGGAACGGCAGGGTCAGCAGGAAACCGGTGAGCAGTTGCACCCCGGTCTGTACGACGCGCAACTCCTGGAGCAGCTCGATCCAGTTCCGGTCGCGCCGCTCGTTGGGGGACTCGTCGCGGTCGTCCTGTTCGCCCTGCTGTTTCGATTTCTCGTCTGCATCGCCCGCCATCCGGTGAGCTCGTCAGCTCGTACCGTGCGCTGACGACGTCGACGAGGATTCGGGAGCCGGCACGGACTCCGACTCCTCCTCGACGCTGAGCGGCGTCGCGATGTCCTCGAGGCTCTTTCGCTCGGCATCGACCGCGAAGAACACCGCGACGATGCCCGCCGCGGCCATGATGGCCGCACCGATGACGAACGCCATCACCGTGTCGCCGACCTTCCCGCTGGAGGTCAGGTCAGCGAAGATCAGCGGGCCGGTGATACCACCGATCGCAGTGCCGACGGCGAAGAAGAACGCGATCGCCATCGCTCGCGTTTCCATCGGGAAGATCTCGCTCACCGTCAGGTAAGCCGAACTCGCGCCGGCCGAGGCGAAGAACAGCACCGCCGTCCAGCACGCAGTCATCGTGGTCGCGTTCAGGTGCCCCTGATCGAACAGGTAGGCCGTGCCGAAAAGGAGGATGCCGGACAGCAGATAGGTGCTCGAGATCATGATCCGGCGCCCGACCGTGTCGAACAGGGGGCCGAGCAGGAACGGGCCGAGGAAGTTGCCGATGGCAATCACCACGTAGTAGTAGCCGGTGCTCGTCGAGTCGACCTTGTAGAAGGTCGCGAGGATCGTGGCGAAACCGAAGGTGATCGCGTTGTAGAGGAAGGCCTGACCGATGAACAGCGAGAGTCCGAGCACGGTGCGCTTCGGATAAGTGGTGAAGACGGTCTTGCCGATCTCGAAGAACCCGACGGTCTTGCGCTGCCGGATCTTGATGGTCTCTTCGTCGACGTTCTTGAGCTGCTTGCCGGTGTCGTCGGCAACCTCGCTCTCGACCGACTCGACGAGTTCCTCGGCCTCGCCGTCCTTGCCGTGGATGAACATCCAGCGCGGGCTCTCGGGCACGTTGCGGCGTACCAGCAGGATGACCAGGCCGAGGACGACGCCCAGGCCGAACGAGACCCGCCAGCCCACGTCGCCGGGGAAGATGCTCTCGTTCAGCACGACCAGCGACAGCATCGCGCCCGCCGCGGAGCCGATCCAGAAGCTGCCGTTGATCGACAGATCGACCCGGCCGCGGTGTCGGCGCGGAATCAGTTCGTCGATCGCCGAGTTGATGGCCGCGTACTCGCCGCCGATCCCGACCCCGGTGAAGAACCGGAAGAGCAGGAACCACCACGCGGAGAAGGAGAACGCGGTCGCGGCGGTCGCTGCGAGATACACCGCGAGGGTGACCATGAACAGCTTCTTGCGGCCGAACCGGTCGGTCAGGTAGCCGAAGAACAGGGCGCCGGTGCACGCGCCCGCCACGTAGAGCGCAGCTGCCGTGCCGGTAACGGTCGACGACGAGATGTGCAGGCCGCTGCCGGGCTCGGCGAGCCGCGGCGCGATGTTGCCCACGATCGTCGCCTCGAGACCGTCCAGGATCCAGACGGTGCCGAGGCCGATGATGATGCGCCAGTGCCACGACGACCAGGGCAGCCGGTCGAGCCGAGCGGGCACCGCTGTTTCGATGACGTTGTGCTCCGACATCGCTGTCTCCTTATCTCTCGGACAGGAGACTTCCCTCGCGGTCTCAGCGCCCAAACATCGGGCGTCGCCATCGGGTCAGCGCCGGGTCGCAGCCTCCGTCGGCTCGTTCGGGACCTGCAGCGTCCCGCCGGGCGGCCGGCGGCCGAGCAGTTGGCGCTCGGGTGTCGTGCGCTGCGACCGGCCGCGTCCGATGAATGAGACGGCCCAGTGCAGGACGGTCGTCACCCGGTTCTTGAACCCGACGAGATACATCACGTGGATGATCAGCCAGAGCACCCACGCGATGAAGCCACCGAACCGCATCGGCCCGACGCTCGCGACCGCCCGGAAGCGCGAGATCGTGGCCATGCTGCCCTTGTCGAAGTACTTGAACGGCGGCTGATCGGGCTTGCGCCGAAGCCGGCGCCGGATCTGGTCGGCCGCGTACTTGCCCTGCTGCATCGCAACCTGCGCGACGC
>JAVHVB010000442.1:0-7068 GCA_032160775.1 Pseudonocardiales bacterium
TCAATCGGTGCTCGAATCGCACCGTGACGCCGGCGGTCGCCTCGGCGGTGTCCAGCAGCGTCTGGTTCAGCTCGGCCCGGCTGATCGAGTTGATCGCCCGCTGCCCGTCCGCGCTGTACGGCCGGAAGCTCGGCCGGCCCCCCAGGGGATGGATCAGCCGGCCGTGCATCGGCAAGGCCCGGCCGAGCGCCTGGTCGCGCAGCCCGACCCGCTCGAGGGCGGCCAGGCCGCGCGCCGACACCGCCAGGTTGATCGAGCGGCCGCGCTCGGCTCCGGCCAGCCGCGGGTCCGGGCGCCGCTCGTACACCGTCACCGGGACGCCGCGCCGGCCGAGCAGGGTGGCCAGCAGGCAGCCGGCCAGTCCCGCGCCGACGATCGCGACCTCGTCCTCAGGCATCGTCCAGCACCCGGCCGAGCGCCTGCGCCGCCCGCCAGCAGTCGGAGAAGGTGCAGTACAACGGCGCGGGGGCGAGCCGGATGACATCCGGTTGACGAGAGTCGGCGTAGACGCCGTGGTCGCGGCGCAACGCGGTCGACACCGTGCCGGCGTCCAGCCCGTGCAGCCGCACCGAGAGCTGTGCCCCGCGGCGCTCGGGGTCGCGTGGAGTGATCACGTCGAAGCGGCCGGCGCCGGCGAGCTCGCCCAGCAGCCGCTCGAGATACCCGGTGAGCCGGACGCTCTTGGCGCGCAACGCAGCCATGCCGACCTCGTCGAACAACTCGAGCGAGACGAGCACCGGCGCCATGGCCAGGATCGGCGGATTCGACAGCTGCCACGAGTCCGCGGTGTCGACCGGCGTGACCACCGGCCCCATGTCGAACCGGGTGGCCGGGTCGGTCGACCACCAGCCGGCCAGCTTGGGCAGTGTCCGGTCGGTGAGATGTCGCTCGTGGACGAACGCGGCGGCGACCGCGCCGGGCCCGCTGTTCAGGTATTTGTACGAGCACCAGGCAGCCCAGTCGACGTCCCAGTCGTGCAGCCGGGTGACGACGTTGCCGGCGGCGTGCGCGAGATCCCAGCCGACGATCGCTCCGGCGGCCCGGCCGGCCGCGGTGATCGGCTCGATGTCGAGGAACTCGCCGCTGTAGTAGTTGACGGCGCCGAGCAGGACGAGCGCGATCCGGCCGCCCTCGCGCTCCAGGTAGTCCACGACGTCCGCGGTGCGCAGCGCCGCCTCGCCGGGGCGCGGCTTGATCCGCACGACCGCCTCGTCCGGGTCGTAGCCGTGCAGCGCCGCCTGGCTGCGGACGGCGTAGCTGTCGGAGGGGAAGGCGGTGTCCTCGATGAGGATCTTGAAGCGGTCCGCGGACGGGCGATAGAAGCTGATCATCAGCAGATGCAGGTTGACGGTCAGCGAGTTCATCGCGACCACCTCGGAGGGCAGCGCGCCGACCAGCCGCGCGGCCGGCTCGCGCAGCAGCTCGTGGTAGGCGACCCACGGCCGGGCCGCCTCACCGTGTCCCTCGACGCCGAACCGGGCCCAATCGTCCAGCTCCTGCCCCAGCCGCTCGCGCAGCACCTTCGGCTGCAGGCCGAGCGAGTTGCCGGCGAAGTACGCGGCCTCACCGTCGCCGTGCGGCGGGATGTGGAACCGATCGCGCAGCGTCGGCAATTCGTCGGCCGCGTCGCGGGCGCGGGCATCGTCCTCGGTGCTCACGAGCCGACCTTCCGACCGAGGAACACCTCGGCGTTGCCGGACAACAGCTTCGCGCGGTCCACGTCGTCGAGAAATCCGGCATTGCGCACGACCGCCCCGGCCGGCCGCTCGCCGAACGGGTACGGGTAGTCGCTGCCGGCCAGCACCCGGTCCACCCCGACCGTGTCGACGAGCAGGCGCAGGGCCGGCTCGGTGAACACCACCGAATCAACGTAGAACCGGTCCAGGTACTGCGACGGCGCGTGCGCCGAGCCGGCCACGACGTCCGGCCGGGCGCGCCAGGCGTTGTCCAACCTGCCGAGCCAGTGCGCGAACGACCCGCCGCCGTGGGCGAAGCAGATCCGCAGGGCCGGATCGACCGCGTCGAACACGCCGCCGAGGATCATCGCGAGCAGCGACAAGTGCGTCTCGGCTGGCATGCCCACCAACCACTGCGCCATCCAGCGGTCCACCCGCGGGTGCGACGGCATGTCCCATGGGTGCACGAACACCGGCGCACCGACCGCGGCGGCGTGCTGGAGGAACGCGACCGCGCCCGGGTCGTCGAGGTCGCGGTCGCCGACATGGTTGCCGATCTCGACGCCGACGTGCCCGGCCTCGAGGCAGCGGTCGAGTTCCCGGCAGGCGGCGTCCGAGTCCTGGAGCGGCACCTGGCAGAAGGGCAGCAACCGGTCCGAGCACGCACAGATCTCCAGCGCGCGGTCGTTCATGATCCGCGCGATCTTCGTCGCCTGGTCGGCGTCCTCGCCGTAGGAGAAGAACACCGGGGTCGGCGATACGACCTGCACGTCCACGCCGTCCGCGTCCATGTCGGCGAGCCGCACGTCGGCGTCCCAGCAGTGCGCACCGATGCGCCGGAACTCGCTGGAGCCGAGCATGATCATCGCTTCGCGCTCGGACTCGATGCGCAACCACGGCGCCGCCGGCCCCAGATCCGGCCAGCCGAACGGCACGTAGTGGCTGTGGACGTCGATCAACGCTGCCTAGCCCTTACCGGGGTGCAGGTGGCCGCAGTTGGCGCAGACCCGGGCCTGCTCGTCCTCGTAGAAGGCGGTGAACACCGGCGGCAGATCGACGACGATGTCGCGCACCTGCAGTTCGACCTCGTGCACGAGCGCGTTGCAATTCGGGCAGTACCACTGGAACTTCTCGAGCGTGCCCTCCTCGCGGACCCGCTCCATGACCAGCCCGATCGAGCCCGGCTCCGGCCGTTGCGGCGAGTGGGGCGTGTTGCCGGGGAGCAGCCAGGTGTCGCCGGGACCGATCTCGACCGACTCGGGCCGGCCATCCACCATCAGGTCCACGTGCATCGTGCCCTCGACTTGGTAGAACCACTCCTCGTACGGGTCCACGTGGTAATCGGTGCGCGCATTCGGGCCGCCGACGATCATGACGATGAAGTCGTTGCCGACGGTCATCGTCCGGTTGCCGACAGGCGGCTTCAGCAGATGCCGGTTGTCCTCGATCCACCGGTGGAAGTTGATCGGCTGGAGGTCCAATTAGCGCTCCTCTGGGACGTGCGCGACGGCCTGGATCTCGATGAGCAGGTGCGGGTGTGGCAGCTGGTGCACTGCGACCGTCGTGCGGGTCGGGCCGGACTCGTCGAAGTGCTCGGCCCACACCTCGTTGTAACCGCCGAAGTCGTTCATGTTCACCAGGTACGTCGTGACCTGGACGAGGTCGGCGAGGCCTGCCCCGTGGCCCCGCAGGATGACCGCGATGCTGCCGAGCACGGCGCGAGTCTGCTCGCGGATGTCGAGCGCCGTGGTGCCGAGGCTGTCCACGCTCGCACCGGCGATCGAGTTGTCCGGCCGGCGCGACGAGGTGCCCGAGACGTAGACGAGGTCGCCGACCCGCTTGGCCAGCGGGAACCGGCCGCGGGGCGTCGCAGTCATTCGATCCCCCGGACCGCTGCGGTGCCCAGGCCCCGCACGTCGGCGATCACCCGCTGTTCGCCGAACCGCACGGCAGCGGTGGCGGCGCCGGCCAGGATCACGTCGCCGGCGTTCAGCCCGATGCCGTACCTGGCTGCCAGATCGACCAGCTGCTCGAGCGCCCGTAGCGGGTGGCCGAGGATCGCGGCGGTCGAACCCGCCTCCACCTCGATGCCGTCGACGAGCAGCCGGACGGGCAGGTCCGCGACGTCGCGCATCGGCTGCCACTCCCCGACGACGAAGGCCGCGGCGGAGGTGTTGTCGGCGATGACGTCCGGAAGGCTGAACCGGAAGTCCCGGTACCGCGAGTCGATGATCTCGAGCGCCGGAGCCACGGCGTCGACGCAGTCGGCCATGTCGCCGCCGGAGATCACGTCGCGGCCCAGCCGGAACGCGATCTCCGGCTCGATCCGCGGGTGGATGAACCGGCTCAGCGCGACGCCGGCCGCGTCGTCGACCTGCATCGCGTCGGTGAGCCGTCCGACGATGATCTCCGAGACGCCCATCTGCGTCATCTTCGCCTGGCTGGTGAAGCCGAGCTTGCAGCCGACCAGCCGCTCGCCGCGCGCCAGGCGCCGGTCGATCAGTTCTCGCTGGATCTCGTACGCGGCCTCGAGGTCCGGCCCGAGGTCGAGCTGGTCGACGGCTCGGACGTCGCGCTGTGCGGCGTCCAGCAATTCAGAGTTGGACGCAGACATTGGTGGGCTCGGTGTAGAAGTCGAGAGAGTGCTCGCCGCCCTCGCGGCCGATGCCGGACAGCCCGACACCGCCGAACGGCGAGCGCAGGTCGCGCAGGAACCAGGTGTTCACCCACGACATGCCGACGTTCATCCGCTGCGCGACCCGGTGGCCGCGGGACAGATCGGTCGTCCAGACCGAGGAGGCGAGCCCGTAGTCGGTGTCGTTGGCCAGAGCGATCGCCTCGTCCTCGGTGTCGAACGGGACGAGCGCCGCGACCGGCCCGAAGATCTCCTCGCGCAGCGGCCGGTCGGCGTTCGTCAGCCCGGTCCACAGCGTCGGTTCGATCCACGCCCCGCCGTCCAGCTCGGCGCCGAGCGACGGCAGCCCGCCGCCGACGAGCGTCTTCGCGCCGCTCTCCTCGGCCAGCCGGTAGTAGCCGAGCACCTTCTCGCGGTGTTCCTGCGAGATCAACGGCCCGGTCGTCGTCTGGTCGTCCTCGGGCCGGCCGAGGCGCAGCCCGCGGGCCCGCTCCGTCAGCCGGCTGACGACCTCGTCGAACACCGGTCGCTCGATGTACACGCGCTCGGTGCACAGGCAGACCTGGCCGGTATTGGCGAAGACCGACCGGGTGAGCCCGTCGAGGGTCGCGTCGAGGTCGGCGTCGGCGAACACCAGCGCCGCGTTCTTCCCGCCGAGTTCGAACGAGACCGGACGCACGCGAGGCGCGACCGCGCGCATGATCGACGCACCGGTCGCGGACGAGCCGGTGAACGTGACGCCGTCGATGCCCGGGTGTTCGACGAGGAACTGGCCGGCCGAGTCCGGCCCGAAGCCGTGCACGACGTTGTAGACGCCCGGCGGCACGCCCGCCTCGTCCAGCACCTCGGCGAGCAGGGTTGCCGAGCCGGGGGTCTCCTCGCTCGGTTTCACGACGACGGTGTTGCCGCAGGCCAGCGCCGGCGCCACCTTCCAGGTCAGCAGCAGCAGGGGCAGGTTCCACGGGACGATCACCGCGACGACGCCGAGCGGCTTGCGCACGGCGTAGTTGAGCGCCTGCCGGCCGTTCGGCAGGTCGGTGAGGAAGGACGGCTGCCCGGCGGCGGCGACCGTGTCGGCGAAGGAGCGGAAGTTGGCGACGGCGCGGGTCACGTCCAGTTCGCGGGCCTGACGCAGCGGCTTGCCGGTGTCGGCACTCTCGGCACGCGCAAACTCCTCGAACCGGTCCTCGATGCGGTCGGCGACCCGGCGCAGCAGTGCGGTGCGCGCGTGGACCGGGGTGCTCGCCCAGCCGTCCAGTGCGCCGCGGGCCGCACGGACCGCGCGGTCGACGATCGCGGCGTCCGCCTCGTCCACGGTGGCCACGACCGACGCGTCGACGGGGCTGATCTTGTCCCAGGACCGGACGTCCGCGTCGACGAAGGAGCCCCCGACGAAGTTGCGGATCCGGGCTGCCGTCACCCCGCCACTCTAGGCAGACCGACAAGGGTTGAGGAGGCTAGGCCTCGGCCTTGAGCTTCTCGATGCGCTCCGGTTTCGGCCAGCGGACGTCGGTGGCCCAGCCGAACTTCTCGAAGATCCAGATGATGCGCGCCGAGGTGTCCAGCTGGCCACGCAGCACACCGTGCCGGGCCGCGGTCGGGTCGGCGTGGTGCATGTTGTGCCAGCTCTCGCCGAAGCTGAGGATCGCGAGCGGCCAGAAGTTCGTGCTCTTGTCGCGCGCCTGAAACGGCCGTTCGCCGATCATGTGGCAGATCGAGTTGATCGACCAGGTGACGTGGTGCAGCAGGAAGACCCGGACGAGCGAGGCCCAGAAGAACGCCGACAGCGCGGCGGTCCACGACATGTGGATCAGCCCGGCGATGGCCGGCGGCAGGAACAGCGAGAGGAGCAGCCACAGGACGAAGGTCTTCTCGACGAACCGGATGTCCTTGTCGTGCATCAGGTCCGGCGCGTACTTCTCCCGATTGGTGTGGTTCTCGTCGAACATCCAGCCGAGGTGCGCCCAACCCAGGCCCTTCATCAGCGCGCCGGTCGACGTCCCGTAGCGCCACGGCGAGTGCGGGTCGCCGTCGCGGTCGCTGTGCGCGTGGTGGCGGCGATGATCGGCCACCCACCGGATGACCGGGCCCTCGATCGCCATCGAACCGGCGATCGCGACCGCGATGCGAAGGGGCCGGTTCGCCTTGAACGAGCCGTGCGTGAACAGCCGGTGGTAACCGACCGTGATGCCCAGCCCGGACAGGTAGTAGAAGACGACGAACAGGATCACGTCGGTCCAGCCGAGGCCCCAGCCCCACGCGACCGGGATGGCGGCGAGAAATGCGAGGAACGGGAGGATCACGAACGTGTAGAGCATGAACTGCTCGCCATGTCGTTTGGTCCCCTCGAAGACCGGCTTCGGACCTTCGGCGTGCGGGCGTTGGTCGAGCAGTGTCATGGATGCGTTCGTCTTCCTCTGCGCACGGGCGGCGGACGCGGCTACCCTACGGAACCGTAACTTACGTAAGCGTAGGGGACGGGAGCGGGCAAGAGAAACCCGGTCCATGAAATAGGCTGACCACGCGCGGAGAGTCATCTACGCGTGTGAGCATCGAGGGAGCGCCAGCGAGTGAGGAGCGGAGCGAGCCAGCGATGAGCGCTCGCGCGAAGAGCCATCCAAATTGGGGGATGGGGTAATCGGCAGCCCGCCGGCCTTTGGAGCCGTGCAGTCTCGGTTCGAGTCCGAGTCCCCCAGCCAGTGATCGCGCCCGACGCTTCGACGAAACGCTACGACGACTGCCCGCTCGACCGAAGGG
>JAVHVB010000443.1:0-3360 GCA_032160775.1 Pseudonocardiales bacterium
GAGGAGAACGACGGGTGGCGGCTGATCACCACCCAGCTCAACTACGAGCGGGTTGCGATGGCCAGCTTCGGCGGACTCGCGCGCACGCTGTACGAAGAAGTGCTCGACTGGGCCGGCACGCCGGCCAGTGACAGCAGCCGGCCGATCGACGCGCCGTGGGTCCAGACGGCGTTGGCCCGTTGCAGCGTGCTGCTGACCGGCATGGAGTTGCTCACCGCGCGGGCGTCGCTACGCGTCGGCTCCGGTGCGCTGTCACCAGCCGAGGCGTCGGCCGTGAAGGTGCTGAGCACCGAGTCGGTACCGACGATCTATCGATTGCTCATGGAGGTGGTAGGTCTCGAGTCGTGTCACCCGGACGATGACCGATGGGCCGCCCTCGATTTCGCCTATCGCCGCGCGGTGATCAACACCTTCGGCGGCGGAACCAACGAGATCCAGCGCGAGATCATCGCGCAGAACGGTCTCGGCCTGCCGCGGGCGAGCCGGCGATGACGATCGACCTGGGCGAGCGCCTCGAGGAATTCATCGGGCTCACGAGCGGCGCGCCGCGGGTGGCCGACGATGAGGTCTCCGTCGCCATGATCAGGCACTGGTGCCAGGCGATGGGCGACCGAAACCCGGTCTACACCGACCCGGACTTCGCGGCGCGCAGCCCGTTCGGGAGCATCGTCGCACCGCCGACCATGCTGCAGACCTGGACACATCACGACCGACGCTTCCCGGTCGCGGGCTCGAGCGAGAACGCGGAGGAACGTCTTGCGCAGGTACTGATCGCTGAGGGATTCACCGGGGTGGTCGCGACGCGGTGCCGGGCGACCTATGTCCGATATCTGGTGCCCGGCGACCGCACGACGTATCAGTCGCAGATCGACTCGGTGTCGGCGCCGAAGACGACTGCGCTGGGCGAGGGCTACTTCATCGTCGTCACCATGACGTTTCGCGACCAGGCCGACGAGATCGTCGGCACCATGCAGTTCACGACGCTGCGCTATCGCCCGATCAGCGGGGCGAGCTGATGGACTTCGACTTCACCGACTCCCAATCAGCGTTGGCCGGACTCTGCGTCGAGATCTTCGATCCCGCGCTGCCGCAGCCCACCGGATCGCTCCGGAATGACCCGGTCTGGAAGGCCGCATGCGCGGCCGGCCTCCTGGGCGTACTCGTGACGGAAGGAAGCGGCGGGGCCGGGCTCGGCGCCGCCGACGCCTGCGTAGTCGCTCAGCGGTGCGGCGCTGCCGGGCTGAGCGTGCCGATCTCCAACGCGATGGCCGCCCTCGCCCTCGTCGACGAGCTGACTTCGGCAGGAGCCGGTTCTGCCCGGATCCAGGCCGCCGCGCGCGCGATCGGCGAGGGTACGGTTTTCATGCCACTCGGCGCCGGAAGCGCGGATCCCGCCGTCGAGGCCCCGCGCCTCGACAGCTCGACGAATCGCCTGATCGGCGGCGCTCTCCTCGCCCCGGCGGACGCGGACCTGCTCCTCGTCTGGGCCACGGTCGACGGGGCGGCGGATGCGCTCGTCGCACTCGAGGCACGCACCGAGGCGATCGATATCCGCACGGTCGAGCAGCCGGCCGGCCGGTTCGCCAGGTACGGGATCGACGATGTCGCAGTCGACGCGGCCGAGGTGCTCGTGGGTCCGGAGATCACGCGTCTCAAGCGGCGGAGCTGGCATCTGGAGCTGTTGCTCAACTGCGCAGAGTTGGCCGGCCTGGCTGAAGGCGCCATGGAACTCACCGCCGGATACGCGACCCGACGCCACCAGTTCGACCGTCCGATCGGCACCTTCCAGGCCGTCGCGACGCGGCTTGCCGACTGCTACATCGACGTCGAGACGATGCGGTGGACGATGTGGCGCGCCGCCCTGCGGTATGACGCCGGCGATCTCGACGCCGAAGCCGTCGCGATCGCGCGGGTGGCTGCCTGCGAGGGCGGCGACCGGGTCCTGGCGGCTGCCCAGCACATCCACGGTGGGCTCGGCGTCGACGTGAGCTATCTCCTGCACCGGTACTACCTGCGTACGCGACACCTGCTCCTTGCCGGTGGCGGGGCTCAGCGACACCTCGCCGAGCTCGGCAGAACACTCGCCGAACGGGTGCGAAGATGAGCGGCCGAACCGGAGCCGCCGAGTCCCACCCGACCGCGGTCGATCCGAGCTCGATCACCGTCGGAATGACGTTGCCACCGGTCCGGATTCCGATCTCGACGACGCTGATCGTCACTGGCGCGATCGCGTCGCGCGACTTCTTCGCCGGCCACCACGACGCGGCGGCGGCCCGCGCCGGTGGCCAGCCCGACGTCTTCATGAACATCATGACCACAGGCGGTCTGCTGGGTGCGTACCTGACGGATTGGGCCGGCCCGCACGCCAGCCTCCGATCACTCGATCTCGTGCTCGGGGTTGCCAACCTGCCCGGTGACACCATGACGATTGAAGGCGAGGTGACCGGTGTGGAATCTCAGAGCGGCGCTGTCGTGGTCACGCTCGCCCTACACGGCGACAACGAGCGGGGTCGGCACGCATCCGCCGAGGCGGTCGTGGCGGTGCCGTCGGCCGGTGCGCCGTGAAGGGCGTGCCGCTGCCGGCGCCGTACTCGCCACGGACCATTCCCGGTTTGCTCGCCGAACGAGCCGCGGGTCGTCCCGACGCGGTAGCCGCCTTCGGGAAGGGCCGCGCCGGCTACGCGGCCGTCACGTTCGCCGAGCTCGCCGATAGCGCTCGCCGGCTGGCCGGCGGCCTGGTCGAACGCGGCGTCGTGCCCGGTGATCGCGTTGCATGGTTGCTCGACAACTCACGTGGGCTCGATGCGCTGCAGTTGTTCCACGCCGTGGTGTGGGCCGGCGGGGTGAACGTGCCGATCAATCCCCGCCTCGCCCCGCCGGAGGTCGCCGACATCGTCCAGCGGACCGGCAGCCGACTCCTCATCGCACAGCCGGAGTACCGAAGCCGGGCCGCCGAATGCCTGGTCTCGGCATCGGTGATCTCCGTCGATGAACTCGCCGGACAGTCCGCGGCGACGCCCCGCCGGACGGCACCGGTGGACGCGACCGACCTCACCACCGCCTCGATCCTGTTCACCTCGGGGACGACCGGTCGCCCGAAAGGAGTCGTGCACACGCACGGATCCTCGATCGCCGCAGCGATCGGCTGGAGTGAGGCACTCGGGCTCGCGCCGGGCGACGTGTTGCAGAGTCCGTTCCCGGTCTTCAGTGGCGCGGGCCTGCACTTCAACGGCCTGTCCTGCCTCTGGGCGGGCTGCGAGTTCGTCATCGACGACTACGGCACCGCGGCCAGCCTCGAATTGGCCGGCACACGCCGGACGAGCGTGTACGTCGCCGTCCCATCCATCTACGCCTTCTGGC
>JAVHVB010000444.1:0-4784 GCA_032160775.1 Pseudonocardiales bacterium
AACGGCAGCCGGAGCGCGAGTCGCTTGCCCGAGGGCAGGTACTCGGCCAGTGACGTGACGACGACGTGCCGCACCTCCGTCCCCTCGCGTGCCTGTGCCAGCCGGGCGTAGGCCCCGTCGTAGACGACCGCGACAGTGGCCCCGCTGTCGGTGAGCTGATGACGCAGTTCGGACGGCGTGTAGAGCGGGTTGTGCTGGACGACGACCCCGCCGACGCGCAGCGTCGCGAAGAACGCGATCACCTGCTGCGGGCAGTTCGGCAGGATCAGCGCGACCCGATCACCCTTGCGCACGCCGAGACCGTGCAAGGCGCCGGCGAAGCGGTCGACCGCATCGGCCAGTTCGCGGTAGGTGACGGTGCGGCCGAGGAAGGCGAGGGCGGTCCGCCGTGGGAAGTCCCGCGCCGCGTCCTCGAGCAGCCGCGGCAGCGGGGCGTCCGGTATCTGGAGTTGGTCGGGTACGCCCGTGGCATACCAGCGCAACCACGGGCGGGAGCCATGACCGGCCGTGGCGTCCACCGCCACAGATTCAAGCACCAGGCCCCGCAAACGGCTACGGGCCGGGTCAATGGCCCCGTGGTGCCGCAAATCCGGTCAGGGTGCCCACGCCCTCGTCGACGCCGGCCCAGGAGCCGGCGATGTCGAAGACCGCGACGGCGCTCGTGGGGAACGCCGCATGCAGCCCGCGACGCGCATCGGCGTCGCCGCGCCGGTCGTCGAGTTCGACGGCGAGCGCGCCGAAGGCCGGGTTGTGGCCGACGAGCACGAGCGTGCCGACGTCGTCCGGTGTCTCGTGGACGATGTCGAGCAACAGATCGACATCGTTGTCGTAGATGCGTTCGTCGATCACCGCCTCCGGCGCGTCGTCGAGCCGCGCCGCGGCCTCCTGCCAGGTCTCGCGGGCGCGGCGCGCGGGCGAGACGACGGCGCGCTCCGGGGCGACGCCGGCGTCCCGCAGCCAGTCGCCGATCGCGGCGGCGTCGCGCAGACCGCGGTCGGTGAGCGGGCGCTCGATGTCCAGCGGCGCCTCGCCCGCCTTGGCGTGCCGGATGACGACGAGTCTTGCAGCCATGAAATCAGTCTGGCACCGAGCGGTTCCCGGCCATCGTGCGCCAGCCGCCCGCCCGGTTGTTCGCAATCACCGCGCGGAACATGTCGAGCAGCGCCTGCTCGTCGAGCACGTCGCCGGCATAGATCTGCACCGCTTTGGCAGTCGCGTTGCCGTGCCCCTGGTTGATGATCCCGCTCGGGTCCGGGACCGTCGGGTCGTAGACGAACACGTTGACGTGGTCCTTGGTGGCCAACAGCGCGCAGATGTTGCCGGCCAGCACGAAGTACGGCTGCACGGAGCGCTTGATCGTTTCCTCGACGGCGTCGTCCGCCGCGTGCACTATCGCGCGGACGCGCTCACAGATCACCTGCTGCCACTCGGGCAGTGCACCGATGTAGTCGTCGACCCGCGCGTCCCTGTCACCCACTCCCCGACGGTATCGGCGGGCAGTTAGGCGATCACGCCCGCCTCGCGCAATTCGGCCAGCTCGCCGTCCCGGTAGCCGGCCTCGGCGAGCAGGTCACCGGTCGCCGCGCCCACGTCGCTGATCGGGCCGGCGGCGGCCGGAGTGCGCGAGAACCGCGGCGCGGGTCCCGGCATCGGCGCGCCAGCGACGTCGACGAACGACCCGCGCTCGACGTTGTGCGGATGCTGCAGTGCTTCCTCGAGGGTCAGGACGGGTGCGACGCACGCGTCGAGCGGCGCGAAGACCTCGGCCCACTCGTCCCTGCTCCTCGTCCGGAAGGTGTCGGTGAGGACCTTCGCGCACGCCGGCCAGTCGGCCGGGTTGTACGGCGACGGCGTCGTCGACTCGTCCAGGCCGAGCGCGGCGACCAGCGCCGACCAGAACTGCACCTCGAGGGCGCCCACCGCCACCCACTTGCCGTCGGCGGTCTCGTAGCAGCGATAGTTCGGCGCGCCGCCGTCGAGCATGTTGGTCTCGCGCTCGTCCTTCCAGCCGCCGCGGGAGACGAAGGTGCGGGTCATCGAGCCGAGGTACGACGCCCCTTCGGTCATCGCCGCGTCGAGAACCTGCCCCTCGCCGGTCTCCCGCGCGTGCAGCAGCGCCGCGAGCACTCCGGTGGCGAGCACCATCGCACCGCCGCCGAAGTCGGCGACGTAGTTGATCGGCGGCACCGGGGGACCGTCCGCCGGACCGATCCCGTGCAGCAACCCGGTGACCGCCAGGTAGGTGATGTCGTGGCCCGCCGTCGGGGCGAGCGGTCCCACCTGGCCCCAGCCGGTCATCCGGCCGTAGACCAGCTTGGGGTTGCGACCGAGCACGGCGTCGGGTCCGAGACCGAGGCGTTCGGCCACGCCGGGCCGGAAACCCTCGATGAGCACGTCGCAGGTCTCGGCGATGCGCAGGGCGACCTCCGCGCCGCCAGGCTTGCGCAGATCGAGTCCGATCGAGCGCCGGCCGCGGCCGAGTGGGCTGGCCGCGAGCACGTCGCCGAGGCCGGCGGCGCCGGGCAGCCGGTCGACCCGGATGACCTCGGCGCCGAAATCGGCGAGCAGCATGCCGAGGAACGGCACCGGCCCGATCGCCGGCAATTCGAGGACGCGCACCCCGTCAAGCGGTCCTGGCACGGACACCAACTCCCTCGACACGTCGAGTGGCCAGTTGTGCGCCGAGTGGCCAGCTACAGCAGCCCACTCGCGCTGTAACTGGCCACTCGGCGGAAACAGCGTTAGAAGGTTTCGGCGTTCTCGGCCTTCTTGCGCAGCAGCGGGTTCGGCTCGAAGCGCGCCCCGTACTTCGTGGCGAACTCGTCGGCGCGCGCCACAAACGCGGCCACTCCGCCCGGGAAGCCGTTGATGTACTGCAGCACGCCGCCGGTCCACGGCGGGAAGCCGATGCCCATGATCGAGCCGATGTTGGCGTCGGCGGTCTGGACGATGACGCCCTCCTCGACGCAGCGCGCCGACTCGACGGCCTCGATGACGAGCATGCGCTCCTCGAGTTCGTGGATGTCGACGGCACCCGGGTCGGCAGCGACCGGGAAGTGCTCGGCCAGGCCGGGCCAGAGGCCGGTGCGCTTGCCGTTCTCGTCGTAGTCGAAGAACCCGGCGCCGCGCAGGCGGCCCGGCCGGCCCAGCTCGACCATCTTCTCGACGATCGCCTCGGCCGGGTGCGCCTCCCACGACTCGCCCGCTGCCTCGCGGGCCGCCTTCGTCTCGTTGCGGATCTTGAGGAACAGCTCCAGGTTCAGCTCGTCGGCCAGTTGCAGCACGCCCACCGGGTAGCCGGCCTGCGTGGTGGCCTGCTCGATGGTGGCCGGCGCGACGCCCTCGCCGAGCATCGCCAGGCCCTCGTTCACGAACGTCCCGATGACCCGCGAGGTGAAGAAGCCGCGGCTGTCGTTGACGACGATCGGGGTCTTCTTGATCTGCGCCGCGTAGTCGAGCGCCCGGGCGAGCGCCTCGTCAGAGGTTTCCTCGCCGCGGATGATCTCCAGCAGCGGCATCTTGTCGACGGGTGAGAAGAAGTGCAGGCCGATGAAGTCCTTCTTGCGGTCCACGCCCGCGGCCAGGCCGGTGATCGGCAGCGTCGAGGTGTTCGAGCCCAGCAGCGCGTCCGGCAGGACGACGTTCTCGGTCTCGCCGAACACCTCGTGCTTGAGCGACACCTTCTCGAACACGGCCTCGACAACCAGGTCGCAGCCCGCGAGATCCGCGTAGTCGTCGGTGGGCGTGATCCGGGCAAGGACCTCGTCGGCCTTCTCCTGCGTCATCTTGCCGCGCTCGACCGCCTTGGTCAGCAGCTTCGTCGAGTAGTTCTTGCCCTTTTCCGCGGCGTCGAGCGAGACGTCCTTGAGGACGACCTCCATGCCGTTGCGCGCGCTGACGTACGCGATCCCCGCGCCCATCATGCCCGCGCCGAGAACCGCGACCTTCTGCGCGTTCCGCTTCTCATAGCCGGCGGGCCGCGATCCGCCGGCATTGATCGAGTTCAGGTCGAACCAGAACGCCTGGATCATGTTCTTCGCGGTCTGCCCCTTGGCCAGGTTCACGAAGTAGCGGCCCTCGACCTTGAGCGCGGTGTCGAAGTCCAGGCCGGCACCCTCGACCGCCGCGCACATGATGTGGTGCGGCGCAGGCATCGGCGCGCCCTTGAGCTGCTTCTTCAGGTTGCCGGGCAGGGCCGGGAGCACGCCGCCGACCTTCGGATTGGACGGCGCGCCGCCGGGCATCCGGTAGCCCTTGTCGTCCCACGGCTGGACGGTCTGCGGGTTGGCCTTGATCCACGCCCGGGCCTTGTCGAACATCTCCTCCGGGGTGGCCGCCAGCTCGTGGACGATGCCCACCTCGACCGCGTCGGCCGGCTTGTACCGGGTGCCCTGGAGGAGCACCTTCATCAGGCCGTCCATGATCCCGAGCAGCCGGATGATGCGGGTGACGCCGCCGGCGCCGGGAAGCAGGCCGAGGGTGACCTCGGGCAGGCCGAACTGCGACTTCGGGTTGTCCAGCGCGATGCGCCGGTTGCAGGCGAGCGCGATCTCGAGACCGCCGCCGAGCGCCGCGCCGTTGAGCGCGGCCACGGTCGGCTTGCCGAGCTTCTCGAGCCGCCGGAAGTCGGCCTTGATCTTCTCGACCCCGGCCGCGAACTCGGCGGCGTTGTCGTCGTTGACCTGCGAGAGCAGCTTGAGATCGCCGCCGGCGAAGAAGGTGTCCTTCGCGGAGGTGACGATGACGCCGGCGATGGAGTCCTTCTCGGCCTCCAACCGGTCGAT
>JAVHVB010000445.1:0-5026 GCA_032160775.1 Pseudonocardiales bacterium
TCACCGCCACGGTGGGCGAGGAGTCGAAGTCCGTGTCCTTCCGGGTGCGCGACGCCGGCGCGGCACCGGGCTGACCGGCCGCGAACCTCACTGAACCGGTTACGTGTCGCCGGGCATGTCGCAACGCGAGCGCTGCACCCGGTGCCATTGACCTGGCACGCCGGTGCGCCGACGATGACCGACACGCGAGTGGTGCCTCCCTACGAGAGCCTGGACTGCGCGTCCCGATCGCTTTGCGTCATCACCAGCCCAGACAATCGGGCGGTCATCGGATCTCGCGCCCCCTGAGTCACGTCGCAGGCGCACCGGTGATTCCACGAAAGGCTCGCGCAGGCACTGCGGCACGTGAAAGATTGCCAGTCGGCACCAGGATCAATCGAGGAGAGAGCTGACCATGGCACTACGACTGGGCGACGTCGCCCCCGATTTCGAGGCCGAGACGACCGAGGGCCGGGTCAACTTCCATGAGTGGCTCGGCGACTCCTGGGGGATGTTCTTCTCGCATCCGAAGGACTTCACCCCGATCTGCACCACCGAACTCGGCCGGCTCGCCCAGCTCAAGGACGAGTTCGACAAGCGCGGCGTGAAGCTGATGGGGCTGTCGGTCGACGGCGTCGAGAACCACGCGAAGTGGGCCGACGACATCGAGGAGACACAGGGCGCGCGGCCCAACTACCCGATGGTCGGCGACACCGAGCTCGAAGTCTCGAAGCTGTACGACATGCTCCCTGCGGACACCGAGGGCAGCTGCGAGGGACGCACCCCGGCGGACAACCAGACGGTGCGCAACGTCTACATCATCGGCCCGGACAAGAAGATCAAGCTGATGCTCATCTATCCGATGACGACGGGCCGGAACTTCGACGAGGTCCTGCGCTCCATCGACTCGCTGCAGCTGACCGCGAGCCACAAGGTCGCGACCCCGGTCGAGTGGCGTCCTGGCGACGACGTCGTCATCGCCGGGTCGGTCTCGAACGACGACGCCAAGGAACTGTTCGGCAGCTGGGAGTCCCCGTAGCCCTACATCCGGATCGTGCCGGACCCGACGAACAGCTGAGCACGTCCGGCCCGGCAGAATCGCCGGGTGGAAATCTGGCTGAACCCCGCCTGCTCGAAGTGCCGCACAGCGGTGGCCTACCTCGACGAGGCGGGGATCAGTTACAGCGTCCGGCGCTATCTCGACGACCCGCCGACGGCCGCGGAACTCATCGAGGTCCTCGGCCGGCTGGGTCTCGAGCCGTGGGACATCACCCGGACCGACGAGCGGGTCGCCCGTGAGCTCGGCGTCGCCGGCTGGGCGAAGGACGCGTCCGCCCGAGCCGACTGGATCGCCGCCCTGGCTAGTCATCCGCAGCTGATCCAGCGGCCGATCATCACCGCCGACGACGGCACTGCGGTCGTCGGGCGTACCGAGCAGGCGCTCGGCGACGCCGTCAGCCGAGCAGCTCCTTGAACCGCTCGTTGGACCAGGTCATCGCCTCGACCACGGCGGCGCTGAACATGTCCAGCCCGTAGAAGCCGTGGACGAGGCCGGCGAACTCGCGGTGCTCGACCCGGACGCCGGCCTTCTCGAGCGCGCGGGCATAGGCGTTGCCCTCGTCGCGCAACGGGTCGAACTCGGCGGTCACGACGACGGCCGGCGCGAGGTCGGCGAGCGACGGGGCGAGCAGCGGGGACAGCCGCGGGTCGCGGGCCAACTCGGCAGCACGCGGGTCGTCCTCGCTCATCCCGAGGTAGAGCTCGGCGGCCCAGCGCATGTCGGCCAGCGTCATCAGCCCGCCGTTGGCCGGGTCGGTGCGTGACGGATACTCGCCGAGCAGGTCGACCGGCGGGTAGACGAGCAGTTGCGCGGCGAGCGGGATCCCGGCCGCGGCCGCCTGCTGGGCGCAGACCGTCGCGAGATTGGCACCGGCGCTGTCACCGGCGACCGCGACCCGGGTGGCGTCGGCGCCGTAGTCCTCGATGTGCGCGGCCACCCACTGAACGGCAGCCCAGCTGTCGTCGACCGCTGCCGGGAAGTGGTCCTCCGGCGCCCGCCGGTAGTCGACGCTGACCACCACCGCGCCCACGTCGCGGCAGAGCAGCCGGCACACCGGATCGGCGGTGTCCAGATCGCCGATCACCCACCCGCCACCGTGGAGGTAGACGACCGTGGGCGCGGGGCCGGACGCTGCGGGGCGATAGACGCGCACCGGCACCCCTGCCGCCGCACCGTCGCTGATCGAGCCGACCTCGGGCAGCGTCGCGGGCTGGCGCAGATCGACGAACAGGGCGCGGATGCCGCGCCGGGCCTGCTCGACGGTGCCTTCGGCGATCGGCGGGTAGCCGGCGTTCGCGATCAGCGACAGCAGGGCGGCGATGTTGCGTTCGATCGGCACGCGGCCGATCGTCGCACGCGGGTCCTTCGCGTCCGCCGTCGGGACTTAAGACCTCGTGCGATCGCACCGTCCAGGATCGATAGTTCGCTACAGATCTAACACGGACCTGATGTGACCACCTCGACCCCGCACAAGGGCTTTCAGACGGGGGGCGTCGAGGCGGTCGGGGACAACGGGAACGTGCCGCGCTGCCATCGGGCGGAGACAGCGCGAGAAGTGGAAGACCCCGGATAGCCGGTCCGGGGCCTTCCGCATTCAAGCGCTCGGCCCGGGGCCTACTTCCAGACCCGCACCCAGGCGACCTGCATCGTCGCCGGTGACGGCGTCGCCGCCGAATACGTGTTGCCGCGCACGCCGAGCGCCTGGGTCAGGGCGATGAGGAACGGCTCCGCGGTGCCCACCCGGCCCGCCCAGAAGCACGCCACGCCGTCGTAGATGAACGTTGCCCGCTGCGGGGTCCACTCGACGGTGTAGGTGTGGAACTTCGCGCCCCAGTCCGGCACCAGGCAGTGGTCCGTACTGCCGCCGAGGAAGTTGTGGACGGTCGGCCCGATGAGGTCCGGCCACTGGCTGTAGGCCTCGGCGATGTCGATCTCCGAGGTGCCGGAGAAGGCGTTGTTCGGCGACATCGTCCGGGGGTAGGTCCAGATCGCGCTCTGCAGTCCGCGGATGCCGTCCGCGTCCGGGAACTTGGCGCGGACCGAGAAGCGGCCGTAGGCCTGACTGAACGACTTGGTGTAGACGGACCCGGCGTACCAGGTCGTGGCGAACGAACCGCGGGGCAGTGCGCAGGCGAACGGGGCGGCGACGCGGTACACGCTGAGGTTGAGGTTGCCGCCCGACACCGACACGGTCTTCGCGTTGTCGACGACACAGCCGTCGCCGGCCCGGAACCCGCCTGCAGCGGTCCGCTGCACCGTCCACTTCGTCCGGTTGAGCGCGGCGCCGTCGAACTCGTCGTCGAAGGTGCACACCCACGGAAGGCCCGTCGCCTTGGTCAGCGCGATGCCGCCGCAGGCCGGGCCGCCGGATGCCTTTGCCGTGGCTGCCCCGGCCGGTCCGCCGCCGGGCACGAGAATGCCGCCGATCCCGATCAGGATGGCGGCGATGCCGAGAAGTCGCGAGGGTTTGAAGCTCGGAGGCACGGGGGCGGAATCCTCACTGCGCGGGGGCGGGCCGAACAGTGATACTTCACCAGGACTTTATTGCCCGCAATTTGAAACGGAGTGACCCCGACCTCACCCGAGATTTATGCCCGGATAGAGGGGATTTGCGTCGAGAAGTTCCGCTGCCGCGTCGTGGGTCTTGGCCGCGACGCCGTCGGCGATCGTGTACTTCGCCTTGGACGCGCCACCGCTCGGCGCCGCCGTCGGCGTGGTCGCCGTCAACACGTCGACGAGAAGTTCGGCGACCCGATCGAAGTCTGCCGGGCCGAATCCGCGCGAGGTGAGCGCCGGTGTACCGATGCGCACGCCGGAGGTGTACCAGGCGCCGTTCGGGTCGCGGGGGATCGCGTTGCGGTTGGTGACGATGCCCGCGTCCAACAGCGCGGACTCGGCCTGCCGCCCGGTGACGCCGAACCCCGACACGTCGATGAGGACGAGGTGATTGTCGGTGCCGCCGGTGACGATCCGGGCGCCGCGGCGGGACAGGCCGTCGGCGAGGGTCACCGCGTTGTCTGTCACCCGGCGCGCGTAGTTCGCGAACTCCGGCTGCCGCGCCTCGGCCAGCGCCACCGCCTTGGCCGCCATGACGTGCCCGAGCGGGCCGCCGAGCACCATCGGGCAACCCCGGTCGACCGCGTCGGCGTACTCGGGCTGGCACAGCACCAACCCGCCGCGCGGGCCGCGCAGCGATTTGTGCGTCGTGCTCGTGGTGACGTGCGCGTACGGCACCGGGTCGAACTCCCCGGTGAACACCTTGCCGGCGACGAGGCCGGCGAAGTGCGCCATGTCGACCATCAGCGTCGCGCCGACCTCGTCGGCGATCTCCCGCATCTTGGCGAAGTCGACCTTGCGCGGATACGCGGAGTAACCGGCGATCAACACCAACGGTTTGAACTCGCGGGCCATCGCTCGCACGTGGTCGTAGTCGAGCAGTTCGGTTTCGGGGTCGGTGCCGTACGACGACTGCTCGAACATCTTGCCGCTGATGTTCGGCCGGAAACCGTGCGTCAGGTGACCGCCGGCGTCCAACGACATGCCGAGCGCCCGCTGGTTGCCGAGGTCCTTGCGCAGCCGTTCCCAGTCGGCCGGCGTGAGGTCGTTGACGTGCTTCGCACCGACTTTCTCCAGCGCCGGGGACTCGACCCGGTGCGCGAGGATCGCCCAGAAGGCGACCAGGTTCGCGTCGATGCCCGAGTGTGGCTGCACGTAGGCGTGTGGCGCGCCGAACAACGCCTTCGCGTGGTCGGCCGCGGCCTGCTCCACGGTGTCCACGTTCTGGCAGCCCGCGTAGAACCGGTGCCCGATCGTGCCCTCGGCGTACTTGTCCGAGAGCCAGTTGCCCATCGTGAGCAAGACCGCGGGCGAGGCGTAGTTCTCGCTGGCGATCAGCTTGAGCGAGGCGCGCTGGTCGGCGAGCTCGCTGCGGATGGCGTCGGCGACCGTGGGTTCGATCGCGGAAATGACTTCGAGCGCACTGCGGTA
>JAVHVB010000446.1:0-3651 GCA_032160775.1 Pseudonocardiales bacterium
TCTGCAAGCTCGCGCTGATCGAGACCAAGGGGCGCGCCGAGGTCATCCGCACCGAACTCGAGCGGCGGCTGCCGGAGTTCGACACGCCGATCGCCATCAACGTCAACGGCTGCCCGAACTCCTGCGCCCGGTTCCAGGTCGCCGACATCGGGTTCAAGGGCATGGTCTCGAAGACTGCGGACGGGGATGTCGAGGCGTTCCAGGTGCACCTCGGCGGACAGATGGGCACCGACGCGGAATTCGGCCGCAAGTTCCGGGGTTTGAAGGTGACAGTGGACGAAGCGCCCGATTACATCGAGCGGGTGCTTCGCGGTTACCTCGAGCGCCGGAAGGGAGACGAGGCTTTCGCGGCCTACGTGTCGCGAGCGGACGAAGCATGGTTGCTCTGAGTACGAAGGAAGAACTGCGCGCCCTGGCCGAGCAGGCCGGGCGCGACCTCGAGGACGCTCCCGCACTGGACATCCTTCGCTGGGCCGACGAGCAGTTCGGCTCCGGGTGGGCCGTGGCATCGTCGATGGCGGACTCTGTGGTGCCCTCCCTCGCGGCCGCGGTGCGGCCGGGCGTGGACGTCCTCTTCCTGGACACCGGGTACCACTTCGCCGAGACGATCGGCACGCGGGACGCGGTCGCCGCGACACTGCCGGTGAACGTCCGCACGCTGACGGCCAAGCAGACCGTCGCACAGCAGGACGCCTCGTTCGGCGCGCGCCTCTACGAGCGCAACCCCGATCAGTGCTGCGCTCTGCGCAAGGTGCTGCCCTTGCGCGCCGCGCTGAAGGACTACGTCGCGTGGGCCTCCGGGCTGCGCCGCGACGAGGCGCAGACGCGGCGCGACGCCAAGGTCGTCGAATGGGACGAGCAACGCTCGATGGTGAAGCTGAACCCGATCGCCACCTGGACGCAGGACGACGTCGACCGGTACATGGCCGAGAACAACATCCTCGTGAACCCGTTGCTGTTCGACGGCTACGGGTCGATCGGCTGCTGGCCATGCACCCGCCGGCTCAAGCCCGGCGAGGACGCGCGTGCCGGACGCTGGTCAGGCACCAACAAAGTCGAGTGCGGCCTGCACTAGCGGACGTCGACGTACTCGATGTACGCCACTCCGGTGATGGCTTTGCCGCGCAACGTTCCCTCGTAGTCGTAGCTGCCGACGTAACCGGCGCCCAGCCCGTACACCCAGTCCCCGGCCGCCGTGCCGCGCACCTCGATGCCGGTGGCACCCCAGGTGAACCGCTCGGGCATCCGCATCGTCCGGCCGTCCGGCGTTACCAGCGGCTCCGGCGCGTACTCGTCCACGTCCCACCGGTGACCTGCGCGCACCCGTTCGACACTTCCGGGCGTGCGGATGTGCACCGCCCGCTGCACCGGGATCCGGCCGGGGCCGGTCACGTGGCTGAACAACAGTTGCGTCCGGTCGTCGACGTTGAGCACGTGGTAGGTGAACAGATTGGCCGGCAGGTTCGGCAGCCGCCGGTCCAGCAGGCTGTGCGTCCCGACCCCGCACGCGTACTCGAGCGTGGCGAGCCCGGCGACGTCGACGTCGCCCACCCGGCCGCTCGCGTGACACAGCCGGCTCCAGTGCCGGTACACCCCGGGCAGCCGGACGAAGTGCGTGATCGTGTCGGTGGCTTCGAGGTCGAGCCGGACCTCCACCTCGGCGTGCGTGCGGCGCACCCGGACCTTCGCGCCGTCGTTCTCGATCACCAGATCGCCGGCGAAGCGCACGCGGCTGCCGTCCGGCGCGAACTCGCACTCCGCGCCGATCCGGTACACGCGGAACTGGCCGCCGGTCATCGCCGACGTCGCCGAGACGACGTAGGCGGTGTCGTTCGGGCTGGTGGTGACGAGGTCGTCGTTCGCGAACAGCGCGACCCCGGGTGTGCCGACGATGGACATCACGTTGAAGGTGCGGTGCGGCTCGGGCAGGCCTGGCATCATCACGCCGTAGTGGACCCAACTGCGGCGTCGTCCTGAGGGTGGCAGCATGCGCACCGGTGCATCATGACCGACGACCGCTACGACCTCATTCGATTCGTGTCCGCGCAGGCGAAGACCTACGACTACGCGCTGGCCGAGTTGCGCGCCGGGAACAAGCGCAGCCACTGGATGTGGTTCGTCTTTCCACAACTGGCCGGGCTCGGGCACAGCTCGATGGCGCAGCGCTACGGGATCACCGGACTCGCCGAGGCGCGGGCGTATCTCGAGCATCCGGTCCTCGGCCGGCGACTGCGAGAGATCTCGGCCGTCGTGGCTGCGCTGCCGCCCGGTGCGCGCGCGATCTTCGGCAGCCCGGACGACTTGAAGCTGCGCTCGTCGATGACGTTGTTCCTGCGGGCCGCGCCGGCCGAGCCGGTGTTCCAGCAGGTGCTCGATCGCCACTACGACGGCAAGCCCGACGCGATGACCGACCAGCTGCTGGGCAGATGACGAATGTGGCGTGCTCTGAGGCGCCCTCCGCGGTGTTCCGGCACCCACGCCTCCACCCGCAACTCAGCGTCAGAATTGTCGTACCTGCCGGATAACGTTCGGTTCGTGGTCGGCGATCTGGATCTTCGGTTGGACGCCGATCCGGCGCGTCTTTCGCACGATGACCGGATCGAGTTGCTGGAACGCCTCGAGGTCTTCCGATCCTCAATTGACGCCCTGCAGCAGGTGACGTTGGCCGAGCTGGCTCGCGAGGGCGAGGCGGAATTCCGGTCGAAGGAATGGGTGCGCGAAGAGGTCGCCGGCGTGTTGTCGATCGCGCCGGTCACGGCCGGCTCGCGGTTGCACGACGCGACCACGTTGACTTCGACGTTGCCGCTGACGATGGATCGGCTGGTCGACGGGTCGATCCGGTTCTGGCACGCGAAGGTGCTCATCGAGGCGTGCACCGACCTCGATGCCGAGCTGGCCGGACGGCTCGAGGCGAAGGTGCTGCCCAAGGCGTTGGACGAGTCGATAGGTGAATTCCGCGCCACTGTGAAGCGGACGCTGCTGCGGCTGGACCCGCAACGCGCCGAGGACAAGCACCGCGACGCGCACCGCGACCGGCGGGTCGGCATGCGTGCCGACGAGCACGGCATGGCCGGGGTGTTCGCCTACCTGCGCGCCGATTCCGCCGCGGCGTTGATGACGTGTCTGGACGCGCACGCCGCGACGCTGGCCGACGACGGGCGCACCGCGGATCAGAAACGCGCCGACGTGCTGGCCGATCTGGCCGGCGCCTCGCTGGGCTCGGCCGGCATCACCTGGCAGGGTCGCCGCCCGGCGATCCAGGTCTCGGTCGCGTTGTCCACGCTGCTCGGCGCCGACGACCAGCCCGGCGAACTGGCCGGCTACGGCGCCATCCCAGCATCGATGGCCCGCGCGATCGCACACGACCCCACCGGCACCTGGCGGCGGCTGGTCACCGACCCGCTCGGCCGACTGCTGCACTGCGGCACCGAGCGCTACCGACCACCGGCCGCACTGCGCGACCACATCATCGCCGAGAACCCCACCTGCACCTTCTTCGGCTGCCGCCGCCAGAGCTGCCGCGGCGAACTCGACCACATCAGAGCCTTCCCCGCCCAGCCCGGCACCGTCGCAGCCAACTTGCACCCACCGTGCCGGCGACACCACCACCTCAAACACCACACCGACTGGACGGTCCGAAAACGCCGCGAC
>JAVHVB010000447.1:0-5491 GCA_032160775.1 Pseudonocardiales bacterium
GACGATGTGCTCGACCGGCGCCGGGGTGGCCGAGTCCGCCGCTGGCCCGGCGCTGCGGCGCGCCCGGGTTGCCGGCGCGTGGGTCGCGACCTCGGTCGGCTCAACAGCCGCGCTGCGAGTGCTGCGGTGGCCGCGTCCGGTCACCCGCGGCTCCGCCGACGCCGAGCGCGACGCCGACGCCGAGCGCGACGCAGTGCCGCCGGCCCGACGGGCGGCGGGGCGAGACGTGGCGTTGCGAGACGTTGTCACTATGTTTCAGACCACCTTGACTGAGATTTCATTGCTCCGCCTAACAGTTCGTTCGTAGTCAGCCGGGTTTAGGGTTCAGTTTCCCAACGTATTGACCGGGGTTCCGTGTTCCCGCGGGCGGCGCCCGGCGGGCCGGCGCTCAGAATCGCCTCAGGCTTCGAGCAGCAGGGTGATGGGCCCGTCATTCACAAGATGTACCCGCATGTCGGCACCGAAAACCCCGGTGGCGACCTCGGCGCCGAGCGCCCGGAGGGCGGCGACGAACTCCTCGACCAGCGGTGCGGCAATCGCACCGGGTGCTGCGGCGGCCCACGTCGGCCGGCGTCCTTTCCGCGCGTCGCCGTACAGGGTGAACTGGCTGACCACGAGCACTCCGGCGCCCGGGGTATCGGCCACACTGTGCTCGTCGCGCAGGATCCGCAGCCCGTGCACCTTGCGGGCCAGCGCCTGTGCCTGCTCCGGCCGGTCGTCGTGGGTGATCCCGAGCAGCACCAGCAGGCCGGTGCCGACTGCGCCGACTGTCGCGCCGTCGACCTCGACAGAGGCGCCGGTGACGCGCTGGACGACGGCTCGCATCCGATCATCGTCGCGCACGGCTGCGCAGAGTGACACGATGGACACATGCGCCGAACGCGGAGTGACGAGCCGATGCTCATCACCAGCGCTTCGGAGAGCAGCGAGGACGAGTTCGACCGGCGGCGGATGAAGTACGCGATCATGATGGCGCTGCGCGCCGTGTGCGTCATCGCCGCCGCCTCGACCTACCGGGTGTCGATCTGGCTCGCCCTGAGCTTCGTCGTCGCCGGGATGATCCTGCCGTGGTGCGCGGTCATCATCGCGAACGACCGGCCGGCCAAACGCCGGCCGCAGGTCACCTATCGCTCCGATCTGCGGCCCGAGCGTGCGCTGCCCGCCGGCAGCGACGACCGCACCGTCGACGGCTGAGCAATCACGCGCCGGGTTCGGGCAGAATCGAGAACCATGAGCAAGTCCACGCAGGTCCTCGAGTCGCCGAGTACGTCGGACACCGACACCGGCCCGGAGATGTTCCACTACGTGCGCAAGCACAAGATCGCCGAGAGCGCGGTCATGGGCACGTTCGTCGAGGCGCTGTGCGGCGAGGTCTTCCCGGTCACCAAGGCGCCGAAGCCGGGTTCCCCGGTGTGCCCGGCGTGCAAGGAGATCTACGAGAGCCTGCAGGGCTGACCTCAGGCACCTGTTCGACACTGTCGGTCTCTAGGGTGCCCTCATGCGGGTGCGCCGACGGCTGGGACGGCGGGGCCCGCGTCCCATGCGCGATCTCGTCCCGTTCCGCGACGCGACCCGGACCTGGTTCGAGATCTCGTTGCAGACCTTCGGCGGGCCGGCCGGCCAGATCGCGGTCATGCAACGCGCCCTCGTCGACGAGAAGCGGTGGATCGGGCAGCAGCGGTTCCTGCACGCGCTGAACTACTGCATGGTGCTGCCCGGTCCTGAGGCGCAACAGCTCGCGATCTACATCGGCTGGCTGCTCAACGGAACCGCCGGGGGCCTCGTCGCGGGCACGCTGTTCGTGCTGCCCGGCGTCATCGCGCTGTTGCTGCTGTCCTGGGTCTACGTCGCGTTCGGCACGACCACGGCGATCACCGCGCTGTTCACCGGTCTGGCGGCGGCGGTGCTCGCGATCGTGGTACAGGCGGTGATCCGGGTCGGCAAGCGCGCGCTCGCGCACCCGTGGCTCGTGCTGGTCGCCGCCGCCGCGTTCGTCGCCCTGGCGGTGTTCCGCACCCCGTTCCCGGCCGTCATCGGCGTGGCCGGTCTCGTCGGGTGGCTGCTCGGCCGGTACCGGCCGGCGGTGCTGCAGGCGACCGCCAGGTCGGCGGCAGCCGACGGGCCGCCGCCGGTGATCGCCGACGACGCGCTGCACAGCGAGCCGCCGAGCCCGGTGCGTGCGCTCCGCATCGTGCTCGCGGGCCTCCTCGCCTGGGCGGCGCCGATGATCGCCGTCGTGGCCTGCACCGGCACCGACAGCGTGTTCACCCGACAGGGATTCTTCTTCTCCGGCACCGCGCTGGTCACCTTCGGCGGTGCCTACGCCGTGCTCGCCTACGTCGCCCAGCAGGCGGTCACCAGCTACCACTGGCTCACCGCCAACGAGATGGTCCGCGGCCTCGCGCTCGCCGAGACGACTCCCGGTCCGCTGATCATGGTCGTCCAGTTCGTCGCGTTCGTCGGCGCCTATCGCGATCCAGGAGGCCTCAACCCGTGGGCGGCCGCAGTGCTCGGCTCGCTGCTCACCACCTGGGTCACCTTCGTGCCGTGCTTCGTGTTCATCTTCCTTGGCGCGCCCTACGTCGAACGGCTGCGCGGCAACCGTACGGTCAGCGCGATCCTCGGCGGCATCACGGCGGCGGTGGTCGGCGTCATCGCCAACCTCGCCTACTACTTCGCACTGCACACGCTGTTCCACGACCTAGGTTCGCTGACCTCCGGGCCGCTCCACCTCGACTATCCGCACCTGTCGACGATCCGGTTCGAGGTGGTCGTCATCGCCCTCGTGGCAGCCCTACTGATCTTCCGGGCGAACTGGTCGGTGCTGCGCGTCCTGGGCTGCTGTGCCGTGCTCGGCCTGGCCACCGCGCTCTGGTGAGCCGTTGGCCGCGGCGGTAGTGGCGTCCTCGTCGGGCGGCTGGAACGTCCGCCAGCTTCGTGGATCGAGCACCCGCGGCGGCCGTACCTTGGCCGGTCTGCGTTCCTGGATGGCCGCGTTGAACTCCGCGCCCAGCAGCACGCCGAGTGCGAGCACGAAGAAGAACAGCAGCGCCGCGATCGGCGCGGCCAGCTTCGCGTAGGCGTGGTTCTTGTCGAGGATGAACGTCAGGTAGTTGCGCATGCCGACCGATCCGGCCAGGAAGATCAGGATCGCGAGGACGGCACCGGGGACGCCGCGGTGCCAGGGCAGCCGGCGCGGGGGAGCGAGTTTGTAGAACGTGGTCAGCCCGACGAGCAGCAGCAGCACGAGCACCGGGTAGTAGAACGCCGCGATGAGGTCCGACACCGTGTTGCGGACGTCCTCCGGGAAGAGCCGGCGCAACAGGTCCGGGCCGAGCACGAGCATCGGCAGCAGCACCACGCCGAGCAGGATCGTGCCGAGGAACAGCCACAGCGCGAGCAACCGGCTGCGCACCGGGCCACGCAGGTCGCGCATGTCGTAGGCGATGGTGATCGTGTTGACGAACGTGGCCGTCGCCGACGAGCCGGCCCAGAGCGCGATGAGGAACCCGATGCTGATGATGTCGGCCCGGCCGTCTCGCAGCACCTCGTTCAGGATCGGGGTCACAACGTTCCTGACCACTTCCTGGCTGAACGCCTTGCCCAGACCGTCCTCGAGCTTGGTCTGCGTGCGTTGGACGGTGTCCTGGCCGAACCAGCGCGACACGTAGCCGAGCGTTGCCAACAGCGCCAGGAACAGCGACGGCAGGCTGAGCAGCTGCCAGAACGCGGCCTCGGCGGAGAGCCCGAGGACCCGGTCGTTCCAGCCCTTGACAAGGGTCCGCTTGAGCAGTCCGGGAAGCACGCGCAGCGCGTGCAGCACCGCGCGGACCAGTTTCACATCCACCAGTCTGCCCACGGGCGGGGTCCGGAGACCGGTCGGCACGCGGGCGGTGCCCGAACGCAGCTTCCGCGGCGCGCCCCTGAGCGGCTCGCTGATGATCACCGGATAGGTTTGCGGACGCGATGCCCTGCGGCCGACCGCAGGGCATCGATGACGTCGGCGCAGAGCGGGAGGGCACGGAGTGGATCAGCCGGCGGCAGCACCGGAGCGGGTCGGCGAGCCCGGCCGGCGGCTGCGCAGCTGGCAGCGCGACGCGCTCGTGCAGTACCGCAGCGAGCCGCGCCGCCGCGACTTCCTGGTGACCGCGACGCCCGGATCGGGCAAGACGACCTTCGCTCTTACCCTCGCCCGGCAGCTGCTCGCCGAGCGAGTCGTCGACCGCATCATCGTCGTGTGCCCCACCGACCATCTGCGCACCCAGTGGGCCGACGCGGCCGCGGCGGCCGGACTGCCCCTCGACGGCGCGCTGAGCAACGGGGTGGGTCCGGTGCGCGCCGACCTGCGCGGGTACGTGACCACCTACGCCCAGGTCGCGGCCAAGCCGGCACTGCACAACGCACGGACGGGGGCCAGACGGTCGCTGGTGATCCTGGACGAGGTGCACCACGCCGGGGACGGGTTGTCCTGGGGCGAGGCGGTGGCGACCGCGTTCGAGCCGGCCGCCCGCCGGCTGTGCCTGACCGGAACGCCGTTCCGGACCCGGCCGGACGAGCGCATCCCGTTCATCCGCTACGAACCGGACGGCGAGGGCGGCGAGCGCAGCGTCGCGGACTTCGGCTACGGCTACCGGGACGCGCTGCGCGACGGTGTGGTGCGACCGGTGGTGTTCGCCGCCTACACCGGCACGTCCCGGTGGCGGAACAGCGCCGGCGAGGTGATCGCCGCCTCGCTGTCCGAGACGAGCACCCGGCGCACCGAGGCGACGGCGTGGCGCACCGCGCTCAACCCGAAGGGCCGGTGGGTTCCGCACGTCATCGCGGCGATGGACGAACGGATCACCCACCTGCGGCGCGCGGGGATGCCAGACGCCGCAGGGCTCGTGCTGGCCAGCGACCAGGACGACGCCCGTGCGTATGCGGCGATCGTCGAGCAGGTCACCGGTGAGGCGCCCGTGGTGATCCTGTCCGACGATCCGAAGGCGAGCGACAAGATCGCTGCGTTCACCAACGGGACCCAGCGCATCGCCGTGTGCGTGCGGATGGTGTCCGAAGGGGTGGACGTGCCGCGGGCGGCCTGCCTGGCCTGGATGACCTCGTACCGGACGCCGCTCTTCTTCGCCCAGGGCGTGGGGCGCGTCGTCCGGGCGCGGGCCGCGGGGGAGTCCGCGACCGTGTTCCTGCCGGCCGTGCGTCCGCTGCTCGCGCTCGCCGCGGAGCTGGAGGAGGAACGCAACCACGTCATCCCACCGCCGTCGGACCAGGCCGCGGACCTGCTCGACGCCGAGCAGGTGATCGTCGAGCCCGGCGAGTCCGACGGGTACGAGTTGGTCGACGCCGATGCCGCGTTCGCCCACGTGCTGCACGGCGGACGGGCGGTGGTCGCCGCGCCGCTCGCTGACCTGTCGGCCGAGGACGAGGAGTACCTCGGCCTGCCGGGCATCCTGTCGCCCGAGCAGACCGCGGGGCTGCTCGCCCGCCGTGACTCGGC
>JAVHVB010000448.1:0-5653 GCA_032160775.1 Pseudonocardiales bacterium
CGACCCCGACGACGGCGTCGGAGCGGGTGAATCCGGCGTCACCGAGTGCGTCCCAGCAACTGCCCGCGACCTCGATGCGCTTCGCCGCCTCGCCGTCGGGCACCTCGAGCAGCACGGGCTCGTGGCCGGCCTTCGCGAGCTCGACCCGCACGGCGTCGGCCGGCCCGGCGAGGATCGCCGGGTGCAGCACGGCGACGCGGACCGCGCCGGCGACCAGCCGCGGCAGCTCGCCGAGCAGGTCATGACCGACCAGCACCGGGTACGGGGCCGGCCCGCCGACGTCGATCCTGGTGATGCCCGCACTCAATGCTTGCGCCGGCTCTCGTGCAGCCGGGCAGCCACGGTCGCCGCGATCTGGCCGGGCGTGCGGCCGTCGGTGTCGACGGTGATCGTGGCGAATTCGTCGTAGGTCTGCGAGCGTTCCGCGGCGAGCACGGCGAGCCCCGCGTCCGGATTGCCGGCCAGCAGTGGTCGGGTGCGCCCGTCGCCCACCCGCTGGCTCAGCTGATCCAGCGTGGCCCGCAGGTACACGATCGGCACGCCGCTGCCGGTCAGCGCCTGCCGCGTCGCCGCCGAGGTCAGGGCCCCGCCGCCCAGGGACAGCACGCCGGTGAAGTCGTCCAGCGCCGCCGCCACCACCTCGGTCTCGATCTCCCGGAACCGGGGCTCGCCGAGCACGTCGAACAGCTGCCGGATCGGCTTGCCCTCGCGTTCCTCGATGAGCTGGTCGGAGTCGGCGAACGGGACGGCCATGATCTTCGCCAGCCGGCGGCCGGTCGTGCTCTTGCCGGCGCCCGGCAGCCCGATCAACACCGCCCGCGCGGTCACGTCGCCGGTACCCCCGACACCGATGAACCGGGCGCCGGAGCCAGGCCTCGCGCCACGAGGCGGGCGAGGTAGGCCTCGGCGTTGCGTCTGGTCTCCTCGAGCGAGTCGCCACCGAACTTCTCCAACGCGGCTTCGGCGAGCACGAGCGCGACCATCGCCTCGGCGACCACCCCCGCGGCCGGCACCGCGATGACGTCGCTGCGCTGGTTGATCGCCACCGATGCCTCGCCGGTGGCGGTATCGACGGTCTGCAGCGCCTTCGGCACCGTGGAGATCGGCTTCATGGCGGCCCGGACGCGCAGCACCTCGCCGGTACTCATCCCGCCCTCGGTGCCGCCGGAGCGGCCGGACACCCGCCGCAGCGCACCGTCGACCGCGACGATCTCGTCGTGCGCCAGCGAGCCGCGCAGCGCGGCGAGCCGGAACCCGTCGCCCAGCTCGACGCCCTTGATCGCCTGGATGCCCATCAGCGCGGCAGCGAGCCGCCCGTCGAGCCGGCGGTCGCCGTGGGTGTGGCTGCCGAGGCCCGGTGGCAGCCCGTAGGCGAGCACCTCGACGACACCGCCGAGCGTGTCCCCGTCGCGGCGAGCTGCGTCGATCTCGGCGATCATCGCCGCGCTCGCGGCAGCGTCGAAGCAGCGCACCTCGGAGGCGTCGACGACGTCCTCGTCGTCCGGTCCCGGGACCACGCCGTCGGGGGCGGACACCGCCCCGACCGACACGACGTGGCTGACGATCCGCACGCCGAGCGCCTGCTGGAGGAACGACTTGGCGACCGCGCCCAGCGCGACCCGCGCCGCGGTCTCGCGCGCGCTGGCCCGTTCGAGGATCGGCCGCGCGTCGTCGACGTCGTACTTCTGCATCCCGGTCAGGTCTGCGTGGCCGGGACGCGGCCGGGTCAGCGGCGCGTTGCGCGCCTGCGCGGCCAGCACGTCCGGGTCGACCGGGTCGGCCGACATGACCGTCTCCCACTTCGGCCATTCGGTGTTGGCGATCCGCACCGCGATCGGGCCGCCCATGGTGCGGCCGTGCCGGACCCCGCCGGTCAGCTCGACCTCGTCCTGCTCGAACTTCATCCGGGCACCGCGTCCGTAGCCCAGCCGGCGGCGGGCGAGTTCGCGGGTCAGGTCGGCGGTGGTGACGGCCACGCCGGCCGGCACGCCGTCCAGCACCGCCACCAGGGCGGGGCCGTGCGACTCGCCGGCAGTGATCCAACGCAGCACAGCGCGATTGTTTCAGACCCCCGATCACTAACTTGGGACCTATGTACGACGCGATCGTCCTGGCCGGCGGAGCTGCCACCCGGCTGGGCGGCGCAGCCAAGCCGCAGCTCAAGGTCGGCGGGCGCACCCTGCTGGACCGCGCCGTCGCGGCGGTTCACGACGCGGACCGCGTCGTCGTGGTCGGGCCGGTGCAAGCAGTCGCTCGCCAGTCGGTCGAGCGGCCGGTGCTGTTCTGCCAGGAGGACCCGCCCGGTGGCGGACCGGTCGCCGCGATCGCGGCCGGCCTGGCGCACACCGAGGCGGACGTGCTTGTCGTGCTGGCGGCCGACCTGCCGGGGGTGGCGCCGGCGGTGCCGCTGCTCGTCGCGGCGCTGCCGACCTCCGGCGTCGCGTTGCTGCTGGACGCGTCCGGGCGGGCCAACTACCTCGCCGCGGCGTGGCGGCGGGCCAGCCTGCAGGACGCGCTGACCGCACTGGGCGAACCAGCCGGCGCGTCGGTGCGGGCCCTTGCCGGCTCCGCCGCGCAGGTCTACGTCGCAGACCAGGACGGTTGGGCCCGCGACTGCGACACCCGGGAGGATCTGGCCGATGCCCGATCCCGGCGGGAGGACCCCGATGAGTGACACCGATGCCTGACCGGCTGGCGGCGTGGGTGGCCGAGTTGGCGGCCGCGCTCGACGTCGACCCGGCCGCGGTCGACCGCGACCTCATCCTCGATGTCGCCCGCGACGCCGCCCACGGCGTCGCGCGTCCGGCGGCACCGCTGACCACGTTCCTGGTCGGCTACGCGGCCGGCCTGCGCAGCGCCGAACCAGGAGCGGTGGCCGACGCCGCCGCGGTCGCGCAGCGGCTCGCTGCCGCGCATGCCGCGGATCAGCCGACCGACGACTCGCCGGCGTAGAGGTTCAGCCGCTCACCACGCACCAGGCCGGCCAGCAGCAACCCGTACTCGCGGGCCAGGTCGACGGCCAGGCTGGACGGCGCGGAGACGGCGACGATGCCGGCCACGCCGGCGGCCACCGCCTTCTGCACGATCTCGAACGACACCCGCCCGCTCACCACGAGCAGGCGGTCCTGCCCGGGCAGTTCGCCGGCCAGCAGCGCCCGGCCGACCACCTTGTCGACCGCGTTGTGCCGGCCCACGTCCTCGCGCACGCCACGAACGGTGCCGTCCGGTGCGGCGAGGGCGGCGGCGTGCACAGCGCCGGTACGGGCGAAGGCCTTCTGCTCGGCCAGCATGGCCACGGGCAGGCCGAGGAGCACGTCGCGAGTGACGGTCCAGCCGGGGCGGTGCGGGGGCAGCGGGCCGGCGATCGGCCGCAGGTCGAGGACGTCGGCGCTGCACACACCGCACGCCGCGCTGGTGACGAAGGCGCGCGGCCGCGGCGGGCGAACGCCGTCGCGCAAGGTGATGTGCACCCGGTCGGTGTCGTCCTCCCAACACGCGCGCAGGGCGACGACGTCGTCCGGTCTCCGCACTCCGGATTCGGCGACGAGCCAGCCGGCAGCCAACTCCAGATCGGCGCCCGGGGTACGCATGAGCGTCGCGATCGCGGAGCCGCCCAGGGTGAGGACGAGCGGCGCCTCGACCGCGAGATCGTCGGGCGTCTGCGCCGCTTCCGCGCGTGCCGGCATCCGCACGATAGCGCGCCGGGTAGTGGAGACAGCCACGCTTCGAGCCTACGCACGGCAGCCTCGCTAGGGTGCGCGGATGCGTGCAATTCAGGTGGTGACGCTGGACGGGCCGCGCTCGGTCCAAGTCGTGGACGTGCCCGAGCCGACCCCCGGCGAGGGCCAGGTGGTCATCGAGGTGCACGCGGCCGGGGTCACCTTCCCCGATGTGCTGCTCAGCCGCGGGATGTACCAGCTCAAGCCGCCGCCGCCGTTCCTGCTCGGTTCGGAGATCGCCGGCGTCGTCCGCTCCGCGCCACCGGGCGCCGGCGTGCAACCGGGTGACCGGGTCGCCGCACTGAGCTGGTTCGCCGGCTTCGCCGAGCTGGCGGTGACCAATCCGGACATGGTGTTCCCGCTGCCGGACGGCGTCGACTTCGCCGTCGGCGCCGCGCTGCCGATCAACTACCTCACCGCGCACTTCGCGCTCAACCGGCGGGCACGGCTCGCCGAGGGCGACACGGTGCTCGTGCACGGGGCGGCCGGCGGGGTGGGTACGGCGTCCATCCAGTACGCCCGGGCCCTCGGCGCGACTGTGATCGCGGTGGCGTCCACCGACGACAAGGCTGCGATGGCGACCCGGGCGGGCGCGCAGCACACCGTCCACCCGGACGGGTTCAGGGACGCGGTGAAGGAACTCACCGGCGGCCGCGGTGTGGATGTGGTCGTCGACCCGGTCGGCGGCGACCGGTTCACCGATTCCCTGCGCTGCCTCGGACCAGAGGGGCGGCTGCTCGTCATCGGGTTCGTCGGCGGCGAGATCCCGACGGTCAAAGTGAACCGGCTGCTGCTGAACAACACGTCCGTCGACGGCGTCGCCTGGGGCGAGTTCGCCATCCGCCGGCCCGGTTACCTGCAGGAGCAGTGGGCCGAGCTGCAGCCCCTCGTCGCGGCGGGCGCGCTCGCGGCACCGATCGGGCACCGGCTGCCACTTGCCGACGCCGCGGCGGGGCTGGCGCTCATGGACGAGCGCCGCGCGGTCGGCAAGGTCGTGCTAATCGTCCGCGACCAGTGATCAACCCGGCCCGGCGTGCCTAAAGTGGAGCCATGACGGTCGAGCCGACGGGGGCCGAGTCACCGAAGATCAGCTCGCGCAAGAAGACGGCGGCGGGCCTGCCCGCCGTCGCGCGCACGATGCACCACGCGCTGGCTGAGATGGGCGCCGTACGCACCGCCCGCACCCTGGCCCGGATGAATCACGTCGACGGCTTCGACTGCCCGAGCTGCGCCTGGCCGGACCCGGACCGCCGCAAGCCGGCCGAGTTCTGCGAGAACGGCGCGAAGGCGGTCGCCTGGGAGGCGACCCGCAAGCGCATCGGCCGCGAGTTCTTCGCGGCGAACCCGATCGCCGCGCTGCGCGAGCAGCCCGACCACTGGCTCGAGCACAACGGCCGGCTGAGCGAGCCGATGCACCTGGCGCCCGACGCGACCCACTACACGCCGATCAGCTGGCCGGACGCGATCCGGCTGCTCGCCGAGCGGTTGCGCGCGATGGACGACCCGAACCGAGCGGTGTTCTACACGAGCGGTCGCACGAGCAACGAAGCCGCGTTCGTCTACCAGCTGCTCGCCCGGCGGCTCGGCACGAACAACCTGCCGGACTGCTCGAACATGTGCCACGAGTCCAGTGGCGCCGCGCTGACCGAGACGATCGGCGTCGGCAAGGGCACGGTCACCCTCGACGACCTCGCCGAGGAAGCCGACCTGATCGTGATCGTCGGGCAGAACCCCGGGACGAACCATCCACGCATGCTCAGCGCGCTCGAGGACGCGAAGCGCCGCGGGGCGCGGATCGTCGCGATCAACCCGCTGCCCGAGGCCGGCCTGATCCGGTTCCGCAACCCGCAGCGCGTGTCCGGCCTGGCCGGGCGCGGCACCAAGCTCGCCGACCGGTACCTGCCGGTGCGCATCAACGGTGACCTGGCGCTGTT